>NZ_JBIVJB010000012.1:0-86714 GCF_044750025.1 Pseudomonas sp. NPDC088885
CACAACACTGCCGGCAAAACCTCGGTTGAAGGGGTCGACGGCAAAGGCCTGCAAACCCTTCCCGTGAAAATGTGGACCACCTTGCGCCAGGACCTGACGCCAGTGATCGCCGTCGCTTCGACGCTGCTGATCGGCTTGTCGGTATTGGTCATGGTGATCGCCGCCGCACTGCGCCGGCGCAACGAAATCAGCGCCTGAGCGCCAGGAGTACGACATGAGTGCCGTGATCAAAGACGCATCCCAGCAGAACGACAAACCCCTGGTCAGCCTGCGCAACCTGAACAAGCACTACGGCGACTTTGCCGCCGTCGACAACATTTCGCTGGACATCAAGGACGGTGAATTCCTTACCTTTCTCGGCTCTAGCGGCTCGGGCAAAAGCACCACGCTGTCGATGCTCGCCGGGTTTGAAACGCCGAGTAGCGGCGAGATCCTCGTCAACGGTGAATCGTTGGTCAATGTGCCGCCGCACAAGCGTGACATCGGCATGGTGTTTCAACGCTATTCGCTGTTCCCGCACCTGTCGGTGCGCGACAACATTGCGTTTCCTCTGGCGATTCGCAAACTCGCGGCGGCTGAGCGCGACAAGCGTGTCGATGCGATGTTGAAACTAGTGCAGCTCGATCAGTTCGCTCATCGCCGCCCTTCGCAACTGTCTGGCGGCCAGCAACAACGCGTGGCTATTGCCCGGGCGCTGGTTTACGAACCGCGCATTCTGCTGATGGACGAACCGCTCGGCGCGCTGGACAAAAAACTGCGCGAAGATTTGCAGGACGAACTGCGCCAATTGCATCGCCGTCTGGGCATCACCATCGTTTACGTGACCCACGACCAGGAAGAAGCCATGCGTTTGTCGCAACGCATCGCGATTTTCAGTCACGGCAAGATTGTTGGATTGGGCAGTGGTTATGACCTGTATCAGAATCCGCCGAATGCGTTTGTCGCGTCGTTCCTCGGTAACTCGAACTTCCTCAAGCTCAAGGCGCAGGGCAATGCGGCGGCTTCTTTTGAAGGGCAGTCATTATCGATTCGCCTGACCGCGGGGTTGCACACCGATCAGGATGTGTTGCTGATGGTGCGGCCGGAAAAAGCGCAGGCGTTGAGCGTGGCGCAAGCGATCAGCGAACCGTTGCCGTCGGGGTGGAATGAAGTGGCGGCCAAGGTGGTTGAGGTGCTGTTCCTCGGCGAGAGCCAGACGTGCAGCGTGGTCACCTCGGGCGGCACCTCAATGACGGTGAAAGCATTGTCAGCCGCGGGCATGCCGCTCAAGGCCGGCGACCCGGTACAAGTGCGCTGGGCCACGGCTGATGCCTGCGTCTACACCGAATGGAGCGAAAGCGACCTCAACAAAGCTGCCGGCTCCCACTGAAAACCCCTGTAGGAGCTGCCGAAGGCTGCGATCTTTTGATCTAGCCGTTAAAAACAAGATCAAAAGATCGCAGCCTCGTTTCACTCGACAGCTCCTACAGGAATGCATTCCAAATGTGGGAGCGAGCCTGCTCGCGAATGCGGTGTGTCATTCAACGTTAAGGTTGACTGACACGGCCTCTTCGCGAGCAGGCTCGCTCCCACAGGGTCTGCCGTCATTTCAAGAATGTCCCCCTCAGGGCCACCCAAGCGTCGGGCCGCGGTGGCCCTTTTTTTGGTCTCAAGGCGCAACGGTCACATCGCCCTGTCCGCTCTCGGCGAGCGCTGCAGCGACAAACCCCTCAGCCTTCTTGCGCTCGACAAACGCCCGCACATACGCCGCGCCGGCCCTGCGCCCACGGGGCACGGCCATGGCCTGGCGAATCGCCGTGAATGCACCGTCCAGCACGCGGTAACGCGCGCCGGCATCCGCGACTTTCTGCAAGGGCTGACGGACACCGGCGGCGGCATCCAGGTGATGCTCGATAAACAGGTCAACGGCACCCGCCGAGGTTTCGGCACGCTCCAATTGTGCGTGCTGCAGCGTGCGACTGAGGAACAGGTCGTAGGCTGCGCCTTTGCCAACGGCCAGTCGCAATCCTGGCTGATCGAGATCCTCGACGTTGCGATACGGGGCCTGCGCCTCGACCAGATAAGTCCCTTCAATGATCACGTAAGGCTCGCTGAACGCAATCTGCGCTTCGCGCACCGGCTCGATGGCGAGAAACGCCAGGTTCCATACGCCCTCCTCCAGCGCCGCGAAAACCTTGCCCGCCGCATCAAAGGTGCGCAACTCCAATTCGACACCCAGCTCGGCAGCCAATGCTCTGGCCAATGCCACCGAAACACCCTGCGGCGCACCGTCCGCCCCGCGCTGTGCCAGCACCGGGTTGCCAAAATTGATGGCGGCATGCAGCACGCCGTCGGGCGCGAGATCGGCCATCACGGCCGGGGTGATTGCACTCATGGTGTTGCTCCCTGATCGGATAAAAAGTCAGTGTGCGTCGTGGCTGACACTGTCGAGGACACAACACACAGCGCGTAAGCCTTATGTCGGTGCCTGACAGGCACTCAAGTGTTCCAGCGCCCGACGCGTCACCGCATCGATGTAAGCCGCGTCACCATAGACCCGAGCCAGCAGAATCGCCCCCTCGTAATCCGCCACCCATTGTCGAGCGGTCAGCAAGGCTTGTCCCTCATCGACCTCGCCTTCCAGCAAATGCGCAAACGCCTTGGCCCATGCATCGAAAAAGCCGCGAATCGGCTCCAGCAATTCACTTTTACCGTACGCAGCATCGACCGCCACCACGCCCATCAGGCAACCAATCGAGTCATTCTGAAACAGCCGCGCAGCCTTGCGGCCCATTTTGCTCAGGCGTTCTTGTGGCGTGAGTTTTTCGTCGAAGGCCACGGCAAACAAGGTCTGGTTGATGACCTGATGCGTCCAGTCGAGCACGTCACGCAGCAAGGCCTCCTTATTCGGATAGTGGTGATAGAACGAAGCCTTGGTAAAGCCGCAAGCGGACGCGAGTACGTCCATGGTGGTGCCATGGTAGCCAAGGCGTTTGAAGGTATTGGCGCACCGCAGGAGCAGCTCTTCACGGGGGATTTTCAACGGTCGCACGGGTATTTCCTGATCCGGATAACTGGCGGTGATTCTATGACATAAGCCTGCCCTTCTCAATTTGACGGTTACCAACTGTTCGTTTAGTTTCTATTTACCGAACAGATGGTCAGTAACTGGCCGCCGACAAAAAATCAGGGAGAGCAGAGATGAACGAAGCCAACAGTGGCCCCGGCCGAGTCACCCGCGAACAACGCGGTCAGTTGTTTTTGATCGGTCTGGATCGCGCCGGCAAACGCAACGCATTCGACAGTGCAATGCTGACGGACCTGGCATTGGCCATCGGCGAGTATGAGCGCAATGACGAACTCCGCTGCGCCGTGCTGTTCGCGCATGGCGAGCACTTCACCGCAGGCCTGGACTTGATGGAGCTGACGCCGAAACTGGTGTCAGGCGCCTTCAAGTATCCTGAAGAAGGCATCGACCCATGGGGCGTTTCCAAACCGCGCAGGCGTAAACCGGTGGTGGTTGCCATTGAAGGCATTTGCTGGACGGCGGGCATCGAATTGATGCTCAACGCCGACATCAGCATTGCCGCCACCAATGCCCGTTTCGCTCATCTGGAAGTGTTACGCGGGATCTCACCCGCCGGCGGTTCCACCGTGCGCTTCACCCGCGCAGCGGGCTGGACCGCCGCCATGCGCTACATGCTCACGGGGGAAGAGTTCGATGCCACTGCCGCCCTGCACATGCGCCTGCTGACCGAAGTGGTCGCACCCGGCCAGACTCTGGCACGCGCCATCGAATACGCCGAATGCATTGCCAAGGCTGCGCCTCTGGCGATTCAGGCGACGCTGCAATCGGCGTTTCTGGCGCAGGATCAGGGTGACGATGCGGCACTGTCGAAGCTTGATGAACAACTGCTGGCCCTGATCAAAACCGAGGATGTCCGCGAAGGCGTCATGGCGATGATGCAAAAGCGCGAACCGCAGTTCAAAGGTCGCTGAAGGCTTTGCTCAACTCACTCGGAACAATTTCATGAACACCATGGCCGCAGCCTTCACCGAATCGATCCAGAGACAGGACATCGCCCTCATTGCCCGCGATGGTTATCCGTTGTCAGCCAAGCGCTACAGCGCGCCGGGCGCGGTCAAAGGCAACCTGATCATGGCCGGCGCCACCGGGGTGCAACAGCGTTTTTATCGGCGCTTTGCCGAGCATGCGGCGCGCCAAGGCTTTCACGTGCTGACCCTCGATTACCGGGGCATCGGTGAATCGAAGCCGGCTTCCCTCAAAGGCTTTGAGATGTCTTATCTGGATTGGGCTTATCAGGATCTGGCGGCGGCAGTGGATTTGCTCAGCCATGAAGCGTTGCCGTTGTATTGGGTCGGTCACTCGTTTGGCGGCCATGCGATTGGCCTGCTGCCCAATCACCACGCCCTCACCGCTTGCTACACCTTGGGCAGTGGCGCGGGGTGGAGCGGCTGGATGTCCCGAAGCGAAGGCTGGAAAATCCGCCTGATGTGGAAGTTTGTGCTGCCGCTGATTGTCGCCCGCAAAGGCTACATGGCCTGGAGCGTGCTCGGCATGGGCGATGACTTGCCGCTGGGCGTTTACCTCGACTGGAAGCGCTGGTGCAAATATCCCCATTACTACTTCGACGATCCTGAGATGGGTCATCTGCGCGCGCTCTACGCCGAGGTCACAACGCCATGCGTTTTCGCCACGTCGGTCGATGATCCGTGGGCGCCGCCGCGTTCGCGCGATGCGTTTGTCAAAGCCATGGTGAATGCGCCGCTGACATTGCTGGATCTGCAGCCGCCACTGGGCAGCAAACCGTACGGGCACATGGGTTACTTCCGTGAAAGCGCACAGCCGTTGTGGGATGAGGTGCTTGATTGGCTGCAAAGCGTCCCTGCACACACCACATA
The DNA here is from genome assembly GCF_044750025.1 of Pseudomonas sp. NPDC088885. Taxonomy (NCBI): domain Bacteria; kingdom Pseudomonadati; phylum Pseudomonadota; class Gammaproteobacteria; order Pseudomonadales; family Pseudomonadaceae; genus Pseudomonas; species Pseudomonas sp. NPDC088885. The sequence goes on from NZ_JBIVJB010000012.1 coordinate 4,903, forward strand.
ACCGGTACGCATGCAGTCCAAATGTGGGAGCGAGCCTGCTCGCGAATGCGCTGTGTCATTCAATGTTGATGTTGACTGACACGGCCTCTTCGCGAGCAAGCTCGCTCCCACAGGGGTTTTGTGGTGTTTAGGTGATTGGGGAGTAGCCTTCGATTTCGTCCGGCCAGGCGGTGAGAATTTCGAAGCCGGTCTCCGTCACCGCCACCATATGCTCCCACTGCGCCGACAACGAGCCATCCTTGGTCAGCACCGTCCAGCCATCGGGCATGTTTTTCACATGACGCTTGCCGGCATTGAGCATCGGCTCCACGGTAAAAATCATCCCGGCCTTGAGCTTCATGCCCTGATTGGGAAAACCGTAATGCAGAATCTGCGGCTCGTCGTGATAGACCTTGCCGATCCCGTGCCCGCAATACTCGCGCACGACGCTGAAGCCTTCCTTTTCCGCCAGGCTCTGGATCGCGTGGCCGATGTCGCCCAACGTCGCGCCCGGTTTCACCACGCGAATACCCGCGCACATCGCTTCGTAAGTGGTCTTGATCAGGTGCTGCGCCTCAGGCGTCGCCTCACCGACCACGTACATGCGGCTGGTGTCACCGAACCAGCCGTCCTTGATCACCGCGATGTCGAGGTTGACGATGTCGCCATCCTTCAACGGCGTCCCCGATGGAATGCCGTGGCACACCACGTCATTAACCGAGGCGCAGACGGTTTTCGGAAAGCCGTGATAGCCGACGTTGGCCGGCACCGCTTTCTGCACGTTGACGATGTAGTCGTTGCACAGCCGATCCAGTTCATCGGTGGTCACGCCGGCCTTGATGTGCGGCACCAGCATTGCCAGCACTTCAGCGGCGAGTTTGCCGGCAGCGCGCGATTGGGCGATGTCGGCCGGGGTGTTGATCTTGATCTGGTTTCTCATGCGCTGACGGCTTCCTGAGTCAGTTGTTGCAGGTCGAGCCCGCCATTTTGTTCGGCGCGGATCAGCAAGCGGCAAATGGCGCTGTGGTCGAGGTTGGGGTGCAGTTCGGCGAGCATGCCGATGCGCATCCAGTGCTCAGCTTGCGCGTTGATCGAGCGGCTGAGGGCGTTGCTGGAGATCCGCAGATTCTCGTGCATGTCCTCTGAAATCTTTACGATGCCCATATATGAATCCGATACGATGTGTATATGGAACGTATATTAGCCAAGCCTCGCCGGAGATTGCAAACCCTCAGCCGAGCGCCGCATCGAAAAACGACGAAATGAGCCGACTGGAACGCCGTTCTGCCAAGCAATAAAGATACGTCTCGGTGAACAGCTCTTCGCCCTCGATTCTGATCGTGCGGATTTTCGGGTCGGCAATAAACTCCGCTTCCGACACCACACCCAATCCCAGCCCGCGCACCACCGCTTCACGCAACGCCTCACGACTGCCGATTTCCATGGCGATGCGCGGTTTTACCTGCGCCGCATTCAGCGCCTGCTCCAGCACCAGCCGCGTGGTCGAACCGGGCTCACGTTGCAGCAGGCGCTGCCCTTCCAGTTCCTCCAGACGCACGCTGCCGCGATTGGCCAGCGGATGCTCATGGTGCGCGAACAAGATGATCGCGTGCCGCGCATAACGCACTGAACACAACGCCGGATCATCCTGACGCCCGGCCAGCACGGCGATGTCGGTGACGTAATTTTCCAGATCCGATAACACTTGCGCCGAGTTACCGACCCGGATCGACACGTCGATATTCGGATGCTGTTGCAGGTAACTGTCGACCATTTCGATCACATGAAACGGCCCCACCGCACCGACCTTGAGCTGGCCGCTGTCGAGCCGCCCGGAGTCGCGCAGCAGGTTGTGCGCTTCCAGTTCCAGCAAGGCCAGCCGTTGCGCGATGGGCAGCAATTGCCGACCGACATCCGACAATTCAATCCGCCGCCCACGCCGATGAAACAGCTCGACATTGTGCTGACGCTCCAGACTTTGCACCTGCGTGGTCAGTGTCGGTTGACTGAGCCCCGACGCCCGCGCCCCGGCACTGAAACTGCCGTGGCGGGCGACGGCGAGAAAGGCCCGCAATTTGGCGCTCGACATCCATAGACTCCATCAATAGTTAGCTGCGGTTTCGCATATTGAATTGATTGAATGACTGTCACGTGACAGACCTAGCCTGTGGCAACTCCCAATCACACCGTGGAATGCCATGAAAACAATTAACCAGTTTCTGCGTGCCGCCAGCCTTGCCGTACTTGCCCTGAGTGCCAGCCAGGTCTGGGCCAAGGACAAACTGACCATTGGCCTGATCCCTTCGGAAGACTCCCAGGCGATGATCGAATCGAGCAAACAAGTGCTTGACGATCTGCAAGCCAAAATCGGCATGCCGGTGGTGCCGTTCGTGGCCACCGACTACAACGGCATCATCGAAGCGCTGCGCTCGGGCAAACTCGACGTCGCCTACCTCGGCCCGTTCTCCTACGTGCTGGCGACCTCGGTGGCGGACGTCGAAGCGTTCTCGGTGGCGGTGACCAAGAAGACCGGCCAGAGCGCTTACAAGAGTGTGATTCTGGCGCGCAAGGACAGCGGCATTCATTCGCTGGCCGACCTCAAGGGCCATACATTCGCGTTCGTTGACCCAAGCTCGGCCTCCGGTCATTTGTTCCCGAAAGCAGGACTGGAGCAGGCCGGGTTTGTGCCGGACACCTTGTTCAAACGCGTGATTTTCTCCGGTTCCCACGACGCCAGCATCCTTGCGGTCGAGAACAAGAAAGTCGACGCCGCCGCTGTGGCTGACCGTATCTTCGCCAGCGCCGTGGCCAAAGGTGTGGTCAAGCAGGATGACTTCGACATCGTCTGGAGTTCCAAGCCGATCCCCGAGTCGCCGATGGTCTGGCGCAAGGCGCTCGATCCGGAATTGAAGAAAAAAGTCGCCGACGCATTGGCCTCGATCAAAGACGTGCCGTGGGGCGATCAGGGTGTGCTCAATGGCTTCCAGCCCACCACCGACGCGTCCTATGACGTGGTGCGCGAAACCGCCAAAGTGCTCGATCTCGATCTGCGGAGCATGAAATGATCAGCATCCGCCAACTGAGCAAACACTACGGCAGCAACCCGGTGCTGCGCGGCATCGACCTTGACGTCGCTGCGGGCGAATTCGTCGTGGTGCTCGGTCAGTCCGGCGCCGGTAAATCGACCTTGCTGCGTTGCATCAATCGCCTGGCAAAGGCCGACAGCGGCACGCTGAACGTGGCGGGCATTGATGCCCTCGCTTGCCCCGACACTAGCGTTTTGCGCCGTGAAGTGGCGATGATTTTTCAGCACCACAACGTCGTGCCGCGCCTAAGCGTATTGAAGAATGTGCTGACTGGTCGCCTCGGTTCCGTCGGCACCCTCGCCTCGATTCTGCAACTGTTCCGCCGTGACGATGTGGCGCTGGCGATGCAATGCCTGGAACGCGTCGAACTGGCGCACAAGGCCGGTGAGCGCACCGATTCATTGTCTGGCGGGCAGAAGCAGCGCGTCGGTATTGCCCGTGCCTTGGCGCAACGGCCGCAGGTGATTCTGGCCGATGAACCGATCGCCAGCCTCGATCCGAAAACCGCGCGACTGGTGTTGCAGTACCTGCGCGATGCCACCCGCGAGCTGGGCATCACCGTGCTGTGCAATCTGCATCAAGTCGAATACGCCCGCGAGTTTGGCGACCGCGTGGTCGGCCTCGCTCACGGCAGTCTGGTGTTCGATGGCAAAGCGTCGAGCATGACCGACGCCGATCTGGCGCGAATCTATCCGGGGCAATCGGCAGAACACTCCGCTGACGTCCCGGCGCCCACCCTGTCCTACCGCACCGCCTCGAGGGCCTGAGCATGCAATCACCAAACTATCAGTGGGTCGGCGAGCGGCCCCGTGGCACACGCGGTTGGCTGACCACCGCCGGCATCGTCCTGATCGTACTGTGGACGCTGAACTGGAGCGCGCAAGGTGCGCAACTCAGCCTCGGTGAACTGGCAGCGGGATTGCCGCAGATTGGTGACTTTCTCTCACGCACTTTTCCACCGGATCTGAGCATCCTGCCGCGTCTGGTCGCGCCAGCGGTGGAGACTTTGCAGATCGCCATTTGGGGCACCCTGCTCGGCGTGTTGCTGGCGATTCCGCTGTCGTTTCTCGCCGCGCGCAATCTGAGCCGCAATCGCTGGGTGTTTCACATCACCCGTCAGGCACTGAATTTCACCCGCAGCATCAACGAACTGATCCTCGCGCTGATCTTCGTCTCGGCGGTTGGCCTCGGCCCGTTCCCCGGCGTGTTGGCGCTGGCGCTGCATGGTCTGGGCATGCTCGGCAAGTTCTTCGCCGAGAGCATCGAAGAGATCGATCAAGGCCCGATTGAAGCGCTGCAAGCGACCGGTGCACGACCCTTGCAGGTGATCGTGTTTGGCGTTTTGCCGCAGGTGATCACGGCGTGGATTGCGGTGATTTTGTACCGCTTCGAAGTCAATCTGCGCTCGGCCACGGTGCTGGGCATGGTCGGCGCCGGCGGCTTGGGTTTCGAACTGGTGAGCAGCCTGAAGTTGTTCAAATACCCGGAAACCGCGACTTGCATCATCGTCATTACGTTCATGGTGATCGTCGCTGATGCGATCTCCAGCCGCCTGCGCGCGGCGATCCAGAGCGGTTCGGCGCACTGACGTCGAAGCGCTATCGGCTGAGCCGATTCAAACCTGCGAATTATCGATTTGAGCCGTTGTCGACGGGCGCTGAGTATGGCGCCACACGACAACAACAATAAGGATTCATCATGACTGCCCGCTTCCAGAACCCAGTTGATACCCGTTTCGGCTGGGGCAGCCTGCAAGACCTCGCTGCCATTACCGACCAGCAGACCGTGGCCCTCGTCACCTTCCCTGAGGCCCGTGGGCTGGGGCTGGTCGATCGCCTGCAAGCGTTGCTCGGTGAGCGTCTGGTCTACGTGTTCGAAGACGTTCAGCCCAATCCTGACGTCGCCCATCTGCGCAGCACTTATGAGCAGTTCTGGCAGCAGGCCGGTGATTGCGATGTGGTGCTCGCGGTCGGTGGTGGCAGCGCCATCGATACCGCCAAAGCGTTGATCGTCGGCACCGAGTCCGGACATTTCGATGAGTTGTTGACCCTGCTGGCGACCGGCAAGGCGTTCACTCCCGCGCGTTGCAAACAGCTGATCGCCGCGCCGACCACCGCCGGCACCGGTAGCGAAGTCACGCCGTGGGCGACGATCTGGGACAGCGCCAGCCAGAAAAAATATTCGTTGCACCTCGACTGCACCTGGCCGCGCGTGGCGATCATCGATCCGCAACTGATGCTCACCGTGCCGGCCAGCGTCACCGTGTCCACCGGGCTCGATGCGTTGTCTCACGCGCTGGAAGCGATCTGGAACGTCAACGCCAATCCGGTCTCCGACACCTTCGCCATTTCAGCCATCGAAGACATTCTCGAATGCCTGCCGCGTCTGCAAAAAGACCTGTCGAGCCAAGAGTTGCGCACGCGCATGGCCCTCGCCGCACTCAAGGCCGGGCTGGCGTTTTCCAACACCAAAACCGCACTGGCGCATTCGATTTCCTACGAGATGACCCTGCGCCACGGCTTGCCCCACGGCATCGCCTGCTCCTTCACCCTGCCGCTGGTGCTCGGTCTGGCCTGGGGTCACGACGCGACGCGTGACCGCATCCTGCAACGGGTATTCGGCGAGGATCTGCTCACCGCGCAACAGCAATTGCGTGAGTTCCTCCACAGCCTCGGAGTGAAAACCGAGTTCGCCGATTACGGCGTCTCGGCCAAGGACGCCGAAGACATCATCCACCTCGCGATGCAGGGCGCGCGCGGCAAGAACTTCATCGGTTCGCAAGCTGCCTGACGCCCGACGCCACCCGATCAACCCAAGCACCGCCTACGGCTCATAGCCGTGGTGATTTCCTGCCGCACCGAAAAAGAGTGCACCCGCCGACGACAAACGGCGGGAACCCACAACAATAAGGAAAAGATCATGAATCGTGCCGAAACAATGCCTGGTCTCGCCGTACGTTCTGCCTCGTTCCGGGTCGCACAGTGGCGCATGCTGCTGGCGGCGATGTTCTGTTACCTGTTTTTCTACACCGGACGGCAGACCTTCGGTTTTGCCATTCCGGGGATTCAGGCCGAGTTCGGTTTGAGCAAGGAAACCCTCGGCTGGGCGTCTGCTGCAATGCTGTGGGCCTACGCGATTGGTCAGGCGATCAACGGCAACCTCGCCGATAAGTTCGGTGGCCGACGGATCATGACGCTGGGGGCGGTGCTGTCCTGCGCGGCGAACTGGGTGACCAGTTTTGCCGGCGGTTTCACCAGTCTGATCCTGCCGTGGGGCGTCAACGGGTACTTTCAGGCCTTGGGCTGGGCGCCGGGCGGTCGGCTGATTGCCAACTGGTGGGCGGCCGGCGAGCGCGGCAAGGTCTATGGCTTCTACACCTTCGCCGCCGGTTGCGCGTCGATTCTGTCGTACGTCACCTCCATCGTCGTGCTCGAAGTGCTGCAACTGGAATGGCGCTGGATCTTCCGTTTGCCGGTGCTGCTGATGCTGGCCGGCGGGATCATTTTCTATCTAGTCGCCCGTGAACGACCGCAGGACCTGGGCTTCGAACCGGTAGGCGATACCGGCGTGGCCAACGCTGACGACAAACATCAGGAAGCCGCGCATGGCGAAGTCGAGACCTCGGCGCAACGCTATAAAGCCGTGCTGAAGAATCCGCGCCTGCTGATCGCCGCGCTGTCACTGGGCTTTCAGAACGCGGCGCGCTACGGCTTGATCGTCTGGGTGCCGGTGCACTTTCTCGGCGCCGACTGGAAAAGCGGCGACGGCATGATCGATCCAAAATGGATCACCGTCGCCCTCCCGGTCGGCATGGCGGTTGGCGCGTTGAGCAATGGCTGGGTGTCGGACAAGCTGTTCGGTTCCAAGCGCTATCTGGCAATCATGCTTTATATGTTCCTCGGCGCCGCGACCAGTCTGTGGATGTGGAGCCTGCCGCCGCACAGCGTGATCGGCCTGGTCGCGTTGTTCCTTTGCGGCTTCTTCGTTTATGGCCCGGCGTCGAGTTTCTGGGCGCTGTGCCCGGATCTGGTCGGTGCCAAACGCGCCGGCACCGCAACCGGGATCATGAACTTTTCGTCCTATCTGTTTGCCGGCCTCGCCGAGCCTTTGATCGGTCGTTTGCTTGACACCACGGCAAACACGTCTCTCATCTTCATAGTGGTCACCAGCGCCTGCCTGTGCAGCGCGGCCGTGGCATTGTTCATTCGACGCTGATGGGGCTTGCATGTACCAGTATCACAAGTGGTTGCGTTCGTTTCATGCGGTGGCCAAGACCGGCAGCTTCACCCTGGCGGCGGAATACCTCAGCGTCGGTCAGCCGACCGTCAGCGAGCAGGTCAACGCGCTGGAGAAAACCTTTTCGGTCGAGCTGTTCCATCGGCGCGGGCGCTACATAGAGATGAGTTCCGCCGGGCACAAGCTTTACGCAATCACTCAAGGTTTGTTCGGCCAGGAGGACGAAGCGGTGCAACTGCTGCAGAGTTTCAAGCAACGCAAAAACGGCATGCTGCGCCTTGGTGCGGTGTCGCCGCCGATTGCGATGAACCTGACCTACGAGCTGATGCAGCGGCACCCGGACATCGAACTGGAAACTTCGTTTTCCTCGGAAAAGGAAACCCTCGCGCGGCTGTTCAACTTCGATATCGACGTGGCGATTCTGGCGTTGTCGGAATTCGATGAGCGCTTCCACACGCGGCTGTATCACCGCTATCCGATCATTGCCGTGGTGCGCGATGACCATCCGTGGGCCAGCCAGTCGCAGGTTCACATCAGCGAAATCAGCCGCGAGAAGTGGGTGATGCGCGAGCAAAGTGCGCGCACCCGGCAACTGGTCGAAGAAAGCTGCAAGCGCCTCGATATCGACCTCAACCGCGTCATGCAACTGAACAGCCGCGAAGCCATCGTGCACGCGATCGTCAAAGGCATCGGCATCGGTTTTGTTTCGGCCGTCGAGTACGCCGAAACCCCGGGCACCACGCCGATCACCTTTGTCGATCACCCGTTTTTCATCGAATACCACCTGTGCTGCCTCGGCATCCGCCGCAACCGACCGGTGATTGCCGAATTGTTTGATTCGAATCCACCGCTGACCTGATCAGCATTGACCCTTGAAACCGCCTACCTCATTGCCGAGGGACGGCCCACGCTTACCCGAAAACGGAGATTTGACCATGCAGTACAAAAACCCGACTCACCTGCAAGCCGCGATCCTTGACTGGGCCGGCACCGTTGTCGATTTCGGCTCGTTCGCGCCGACGCAGATTTTTGTCGAGGCCTTTGCCGAGTTCGGCGTCGCGGTATCGCTTGAGGAAGCGCGCGGCCCGATGGGCATGGGCAAATGGGATCACATCCGCACGTTGTGCGACCTGCCGCAGATCGCCGAGCGCTATCGCGCCGCGTTCGATCGTTTGCCGAGTGACGAAGATGTGACGGCGATCTACGAACGCTTCATGCCGTTGCAGATCGAGAAAATCGCTTTGCATTCGGCCGTCATTCCAGGTGCGCTCGAAGCGATTGCGGCGTTGCGCGACAAGGGTTTGAAGATTGGTTCGTGCTCAGGATATCCGGCGGTGGTGATGGCCAAGGTTGTCGAACTGGCGCGGGACAATGGTTACGTCGCTGACCATGTCGTCGCCACCGATGAAGTGCCGAATGGCCGGCCGTATCCGGCGCAGTCGTTGGCCAACGTGATTGCCTTGGGCATCGATGATGTGGCCGCGTGCGTCAAGGTTGATGACACCTGGCCGGGGATTCTCGAAGGGCGTAGCGCGGGGATGTGGACGGTGGCGTTGACTTGCTCGGGGAATGCGCTCGGATTGACCTACGAACAGTTCAAAGCGTTGCCGTCGGATCGTCTCGCGGAAGAACGTGAGCGCATTGGCAAGATGTTCGCGCCATCGCGTCCGCATTACTTGATCGACACCATTGCCGATTTGCCTGAGGTCATCGACGACATCAACGCGCGCCTGGCCCGAGGCGAAACCCCACAAGCCTGCTGACACCTGATCGTTCCCACGCTCTGCGTGGGAATGCGGCCCGTGACGCTCCGCGTCACTGGACGCAGAGCGTCCCTAGAGGCATTCCCACGCGGAGCATGGGAACGATCGGTGACCTCGCTCAAATCGCAGGCAAAAAAAAGCTGCCAAAACTGGCAGCAGAAACTTCAAGAACACGCGATGTATTGACCCCAGCATAGACGCTGAATAATGACAGTGTCATGACAGCGACAAATTCACTGAACCGCCCCTGCCCCGTCATCAGGATGTCATCAACGGAACGGCAGAATCCTCGCAAACCGTCTTGAGCCTTCCGGCGCATATTCAGCAAGGATTCCCATGAAACCAGACGCCCCGCTGTTTGCCGCCATCGACCTGGGTTCGAATGCCTTTCGTTTGATGATCGGCCAGTCGCTGCGCAGTCGCAAAGGCCTGCTGATTCAGGAAGTGAAAACCCTGCGCGAGCCGGTGCGTCTCGCCGAAGGTTTTGACGGCGGCGCGCTGGATGCGCTGGCACTGGATCGGGGCTGGCAGGCGTTGGCGCGGTTCGGCAAGAAATTGCGCGGTTTCGAGGCCGGTCGGGTTCGCGCAGTGGCCACCAGTGCGGTGCGTGAGGCGGACAATGCGCAGTTGTTTCTGGCCAGCGCCGAGCGGCATCTGGGTTTTCCCATTGATGTGATTTCCGGGCAAGAAGAAGCGCGGCTGGTCTACGCCGGTGTGGCGCATGCCCTGCCGGGTGCTGAAGATATGCGTTTGGTGGTGGATATTGGCGGCGGTTCCACCGAGCTGATTCTCGGCCAGGGCTCGCAAGCGTTGCTGACCGAAAGCATCGCGATTGGCAGCGGCACGTTGAGTACGCGGTTCTTTCGCGGCGGTGATATTTCTGCCGGCGCCCTGCAAGAAGCCGAACGTTTCGCCATCCTGCAATTTGAACGGGTTGCCCGGCGTTATCGGAGTCAGGGTTGGCAGCAGACCATCGGCTCGTCGGGTACCGCCCGCATGCTGGCCAAAGTGCTCAAGGCCAATCACCTCAATGACTTCGACAAGGACGGCATCACCTACGCCGGCCTGTTGCGCCTGGCCCTGCTTCTGCTGAAAGTGAGCAATGTGCAACAGCTGCACCTCGCCGGCCTGCAACCGCACCGCCAAAGCATCCTGCCCGGCGGATTGGTGTTGATGCTCGCGGCGTTCAAAGTATTCGGCATCTCGCAAATGGCCCCCTCCGAACCCGGCCTGCGCCTCGGCGTCCTGCACGGCCTGATGAGCAAGCACTGATCCTTGTAGGAGCCGAGCTTGCTCGCGAAGAGGCCTTTACATTCAAAGCTGATGTTGAATGTGCTGACGCCTTCGCGAGCAAGCTCGGCTCCTACAGGGGTTATGTGTCGAAGCAAAAATATTCGCCGACACCCAAAACCTGTGGGAGCTGGCTTGCCAGCGAAGAGGCCGGCCCATCAAAAATCCCTGTCGACTGACTCGCCGCCATCGCTGGCAAGCCAGCTCCCACAGGTTTTGTGTACATCCCACATCAAAACCAATGCCTGAAAAATAGCTATCGCGAGCAGGCTCACTCCTACCGTGGCAGTGTTGACCATTAGGCCGAGTGTCAGCTCGCCTGCTCTTGATCTTGATTCACAGGCCCCATCGGCAGGCTGAGTGGAGGGATTTATCCGGGGGTGGGAGCGCAGCGACCGTTTGGCGCAGCCAAATGCATCGAGAGGAGGTGCAGCGAAGCAAACCGGAGGCGATGCGCCCGGATGGATCCCGGAGCGAAGGAACCCCGAGCCCCAGCGAGCGGGCCGAACGCTGGGGCAAAGCCTTTTGGGTTACCTTTTCGGCGTTTGGAAAAGGTGACCCGCCGTAAGGGCGGAACCCTAAGCCGCCGTTACCGCAGGAATGGATATGTACCCAGTCAGAAAGAACCCCACAGCCTTCGCGAGCAGGCTCGCTCCCACAAGGATTTGCGCTAATTCGCGGTTCCGTAATCAACACCAATCCTTGTAGGAGCCGGGCTTGCCCGCGAAGAGGCCGGTACATTCAAAGCTGATGCTGAATGTGCTGACGCCTTCGCGAGCAAGCTCGGCTCCTACAGGTTTTGCTCTTTGTGCGTCAGGCCAATTCTTTGCGCAGTTGCCGGGCAGCGGTGACCATGTGCACCAGCGCCGCTTCGGTCTCTGGCCAGCCGCGGGTTTTAAGGCCGCAGTCGGGGTTGACCCACAAGCGCTCCGCCGGGATACGCTTGGCCGCTTTACGCAACAGATTGGCCATTTCCGACGCATCCGGCACCCGTGGCGAGTGGATGTCGTAGACGCCCGGGCCGATTTCATTCGGGTAGGCGAAAGCTTCGAAAGCCTCCAGCAATTCCATGTCCGAGCGCGAAGTTTCGATGGTGATCACGTCGGCATCCATCGCCGCGATGGACTCGATCACGTCGTTGAATTCGCTGTAGCACATGTGCGTATGAATCTGCGTTTCATCGCGCACACCCGAAGCGCACAAACGGAACACTTCAGTCGCCCAATCCAGATAATGCTGCCACTGCGCCCGACGCAACGGCAGACCTTCACGGAACGCCGCCTCGTCGATCTGCACAATCTTGATGCCGGCGGCTTCCAGATCCACCACTTCATCGCGAATCGCCAGCGCCAGTTGCCGCGCCTGCGCTTCACGCGAAACGTCTTCACGCGGGAACGACCACATCAGCATGGTCACCGGGCCAGTCAGCATGCCTTTCATGACCTTGCGGGTCAGGCCCTGGGCGTAGCGAATCCATTCAACGGTCATGGCTTTCGGACGGCTCAGATCACCAAAAATCACCGCCGGTTTCACACAGCGCGAACCGTAGCTCTGCACCCAGCCAAAACGGGTGAACACATAGCCGTCGAGTTGCTCGGCAAAGTACTCGACCATGTCATTGCGCTCGGCTTCACCGTGCACCAACACATCAAGACCCAAACGCTCCTGAATCTCCACCGCGTGGCGGATTTCGCTGTGCATCGCCTCGGTGTATTCGGCTTCGCTGAGCTTGCCTTGCTTGAACGACTGGCGAGCCAGACGAATCGATGCGGTTTGCGGGAACGAACCGATCGTCGTGGTCGGAAACAGCGGCAGATCGAGCCCGGCACGCTGCTTGGCGATACGCTGGGCAAACAACGATTGACGCTGACTGTCCTTGGCAGTGATCGCCGCCACACGCGCCTGAACCGCCGGTTTGTGAATGCGTGGCGATGCAGCACGCGCAGCCTGCACCGAACGGCTCTGGGTCAATGCGCGCAGCACGCGCGGCGCTTCCGGCTCGTTGACCGCTTGGGCCAGAACCGCCACTTCCTCGCATTTCTGCACGGCGAAGGCCAGCCAGCTTTTCAGTTCGGCATCCAGCTTGTCTTCACGGCCCAGATCCACCGGGCTGTGCAACAGCGAGCAGGACGGCGCGACCCACAGACGATCACCCAGACGCTCATGCGCATGCTGCAAAGTCGCGAGGGCATTTTCCAGATCGCAGCGCCAGACGTTACGGCCGTTGACCACCCCCAGCGACAACACTTTATACGCCGGCAGACGATCAAGAATCGTCGGGTACTGTTCCGGCGCACGCACCAGGTCAATGTGCAAACCGTCGACCGGCAGATTCGCCGCCAGACCAAGGTTTTCTTCCAAGCCACCAAAGTATGTGGCCAACAGTTTCTTCAGCGGATCACGCTGGATCTGGTTGTAGGCGCGCTCGAATGCGTTCTTCCATTCCTGAGGCAGATCGAGCACCAGAATCGGCTCATCAATCTGCACCCACTCCACGCCCTGAGCAGCGAGGCGCGAGAAGATCTGCCCGTACAGCGGCAACAAACGATCGAGCAAATCGAGCTTGTCGAACTCAGCGCCTTTGGCCTTGCCCAGCCACAGATAGGTCAGCGGGCCGATGATCACCGGTTTGACGTTGTGCCCCAGCGCGCGGGCTTCTTCGACTTCTTCGAACAACTGTTCCCAACCCAACTGGAACTGTTGATCCGCGCTGAATTCCGGGACGAGATAGTGGTAGTTGGTGTCGAACCACTTGGTCATTTCCTGGGCGTGGGCACCGCCGCAGCAACTGTCGCTGACGCCACGCGCCATGCCGAACAGGGTGTGCAGACTGGCTTTGCCGTCGTGCGGACGGAAGCGCTCCGGGATCACACCGAACATCAGCGAGTGCGTCAGCACCTGGTCGTACCAGGCGAAATCGCCGACCGGCAACAGCTCGATGCCGGCGTTCTTCTGCAAGTCCCAATGTGCTTTGCGCAGTTCGCGCCCGACGTCACGCAGGCCCGCTTCGTTCAGTTCTCCTTTCCAGAACGCCTCTTGCGCTTTTTTCAGTTCGCGGTCGCGACCGATGCGCGGAAATCCAAGGGAATGGGCCAGTGCCATAACAAACAACTCCAATGTCTTGTTGATGGCGGGCATTGTCGGCATCGGTCGCAAGTGAATCAAACTCAATATAATCCTGATCATCACAAAAAATCCTCATGATCCCTCACCCCCCCTGTAGGAGCTGAGGAACGCTGCGATCTTTTGATCTCGCCCTTCAAAAACCAACATCAAAAGATCGCAGCGTTCCGCAGCTCCTACGGGGATCGGGGTTGCGAGAGGTGCCATCCGGGCCTATGTTGCTTGCGAGCATCTTCTGCGCGAATGGAACGCGATCAATCACCAACACCGAGGTGAAGACATGTCAAAGGAATCCCGCCCTGCCGTACTTGGGCTGATCGGCAACACTCCGCTGGTGCAAGTGACCCGCTTTGATACCGGGCCCTGCACGCTGTTTCTAAAACTCGAATCACAGAACCCCGGCGGCTCGATCAAGGATCGCATCGGCCTGGCAATGATCGACGCCGCTGAACGCGATGGCCGTCTGCAACCGGGTGGCACCATCGTCGAAGCGACGGCCGGCAACACCGGTCTGGGCTTGGCACTGGTCGGCCGCGCCAAAGGTTATCGGGTGGTTTTGGTGGTGCCGGACAAAATGTCCACCGAGAAAGTCCTGCACTTGAAAGCCATGGGCGCCGAGGTGCACATCACCCGCTCCGATGTCGGCAAGGGTCATCCCGAGTATTACCAGGACGTCGCCGCACGCTTGGCGAAAGACATTCCCGGCGCGTTTTTCGCCGACCAGTTCAACAACCCCGCCAATCCGCTGGCCCACGAATGCAGCACCGCGCCGGAGATCTGGGCGCAGACCGAACATGATCTGGACGCGATTGTGGTGGGCGTTGGCTCGGCCGGCACGCTGACCGGTTTGACCCGTTTCTTCAAACGCGTGCAACCGGATCTGGAAATGGTCTTGGCCGATCCGGTCGGCTCGGTCATGGCGCAATACAGCCGCGACGGCAGCCTGCCGACGCCCGGTTCATGGGCGGTGGAAGGCATCGGTGAAGATTTTATTCCGTCGATCACCGACCTCTCCAGCGTGCGCCACGCCTACTCGATCAGCGACGAAGAAAGCTTCGATCATGCCCGTCAATTACTCAAGGCCGAGGGCATTCTCGGCGGCTCCTCCACCGGCACACTCCTCGCCGCCGCGCTGCGTTATTGCCGCGAACAGACTGAGCCGAAGCGCGTAGTCAGTTTCGTCTGCGACACCGGCACGCGCTATCTGTCGAAGGTTTACAACGATCAATGGATGACCGATCAGGGCCTGCTCAAACGCAAAGGCTACGGTGATTTACGCGACCTGGTTGCCCGTCGTTTTGAAGATGGCCGGGTGATCAGCGTCGGCCCCGACGACACCCTGCTGACCGCGTTCCAGCGCATGCGCCTGGCCGACGTTTCGCAGTTGCCGGTGTTGATCGACGGCAAGCAATTGGTCGGCGTGATCGATGAGTCGGACATTCTGCTCGGCGTCCATGAGGATGCCGCGCACTTCCGCAAACCGGTGACCAGCGCCATGACCGACAAGCTGCAAACCCTCGCGCCGAACGCCGATCTGGCCGAGCTGGAAAGCGTGCTCAGCCGTGGCCTCGTCGCTATCATCGCTGACGCTTCGGGCTTCCATGGCCTGATCACCCGCGTCGACATGCTCAACCAATTACGGAGATCCCTCGCATGAGTCAGCACGACAATAAATCTCAAGGCTTCGCGACCCGGGTGATCCACGCCGGGCAGGAACCGGATCCGACCACCGGCGCGCTGATGCCGCCGATCTACGCCAACTCCACCTATCTGCAAGACAGCCCCGGCGTGCACAAGGGTTTCGATTACGGCCGCTCGCACAACCCGACGCGCTTCGCGCTGGAGCGTTGCGTGGCGGATCTTGAAGGTGGCACGCAGGCGTTTGCGTTTGCTTCAGGGCTGGCGACGATTTCGACGGTGCTGGAATTGCTCGATGCCGGCTCGCACATTGTTTCCGGCAACGATCTGTACGGTGGAACGTTCCGTCTATTCGACAAGGTGCGTCAGCGCAGCGCCGGGCATCGTTTCAGCTTCGTCGATCTGGCGGATCTGTCGGCGTTCGAAGCGTCATTGCAGGACGACACGCGGATGGTCATGGTCGAGACGCCGACCAACCCGCTGCTGAGCCTGTCGGATCTGGCCGCGATTGCGCGTATCTGCCGCGCACGCGGGATTATTTGCGTGGCCGACAACACCTTCGCCAGTCCCTATATCCAGCGGCCGCTGGAGCTGGGTTTCGACATCGTGCTGCACTCGACCACCAAGTATTTGAACGGCCACTCCGATGTGATTGGCGGGATTGCCGTGGTTGGGCAGAACGCTGAACTGGCGGAGAAACTGGGTTTTCTGCAAAACGCCGTCGGGGCGATTGCCGGGCCGTTCGATGCGTTTCTGACCTTGCGCGGAGTGAAGACATTGGCGCTGCGCATGGAGCGTCATTGCAGCAATGCGCTAGAGCTGGCGCAGTGGCTGGAGCAGCAGCCGCAGGTCAAACGTGTCTACTATCCGGGGCTGCCGTCGCATCCGCAGCATGAGTTGGCCAAGCGGCAGATGCGTGGTTTTGGCGGGATGATTTCTGTTGATCTGAATAGTGATCTGGCCGGTGCGCGGCGGTTTTTAGAGAACGTGAAGATTTTTGCGTTGGCGGAAAGTCTGGGCGGCGTGGAGAGTTTGATCGAGCATCCGGCGATCATGACGCATGCGACGATTCCGGCTGAGACGCGGGCCAGACTCGGGATTGGTGACGGGTTGGTGCGGCTGTCAGTGGGGGTTGAGGATGTTGAGGATCTAAGGGGGGATTTGGCGCAGGCTTTGGCTGGGATGTAGGGCCTTGAAGGGGGCTGCTTCGCAGCCCATCGGGGCGGTGCGACGTTTCGCTAAATCCCCTCGCCACAGGGGTACAAGGGAGACCTGTGGAGAACGACAAAGCCCGCACTGGGCGGGCTTTGGTGTTTGAGTAGGCGGCCAGTGCTGGTCTCTGGCTTACAAGGTTTATCGGGAGTCTCACAGTACTGGACCAAGGGTGAAAGTAACGGTCTCAGCTGCTTCACACGGCATAAGGGCTGGATCTCAGCGCGGAGATCTTTCTAACCGTGAACCCTTCGGAACGCGCCCCACGTCTCCTTGCTATCCGATTGCGCATCAGTCTGCGTCTTCGCCTACCTGTTTTAGCCTAGCAAAGCCTGCGCAAACCGGTTCAGTGTTTTTAGACGGATTTCTTTTTTGCGCGTGGCTGCAAGGAAGCGAAACGACTATCCCCTCACCCTTCGTCCTTCCGGCCAATGGCGGGCAAATGCCCATCTATACTGGTTCAGTTGCCTTTGCGGAGCCGTTCAAATCGTCGACACCCGTGCATCTCGATGGTGCGCCCGTGCCAATCGCCAATTAGCTAGACCCAAGCCAGTGAGCCGAACGCCTGTGATCGAATGGCAGGCATTGCTCAACTGCGTTGTGGCTGACGGGTCGTGGAGAAGATTATGAATCACAAGCTTTTGTCAGGCGTTGTATTCGCAGTAGCGGCAACGATGGTGGCTCCCGGAGTCTGGGCCGGACAGCCGCAAGCGGTGGCGGCGGATGGGTCGGATCATGTTGGGGCGGGTGCGGTTGCTGCGGACGGTTCTGATCATGTCGGCGCGAATGCGGTGGCAGCAGACGGCGCAGATCACGTCGGCGCGGGTGCTGTGGCAGCAGACGGCTCTGATCACGTCGGCGCGGGTGCGGTGGCAGCAGACGGCGCAGATCACGTCGGCACGGGTGCTGTGGCAGCAGACGGCTCTGATCATGTCGGCGCGGGTGCGGTGGCTGCTGACGGCTCCGATCATGTCGGCGCGAATGCTGTGGCCGCTGATGGATCCGATCATGTCGGCGCGGGTGCCGTGGCATCCGACGGCGCAGATCGCTTAAACGCCAACCGTCTCGCCTATTCTCGCGTTGGCGTGGGTTCTGATCGCGTTGCGTCGGCATTGATGACTGGCAGCTATTCCGACCAGTTCAACAGCCCCCAGTAATAAACAAAACTGCAGGAGTGAGCCTGCTCGCGATAGCGCAGTGTCTGCGCCGAAGAAGGTGGCTGACACAACGCCATCGCGAGCAGGCTCACTCCTACAATGATTTGTGATGTGCCGCGGATTTTGTGTACGACGCTCAACCCTGTGGGAGCGGGCTTGCTCGCGAAAGCGTCTGCTCAGCCAACATCCATGTTGAATGCACTGCCCCCTTCGTGAGCAAGCCCACTCCCACTTTGGTTCTGCGCCAGTCAATGCATCCGCATACGCCACAAAACCCTGTAGGAGCCGAGCTTGCTCGCGAAGGCGTCGGCACATTCAAAATCATCATGGCAGACACACCGCTTTCGCGAGCAAGCTCGGCGCCTACAAGGATTCGTGCGTTCGGGCGTGAGGTGTCAGCTTACGGATCCACCTGTGCCATCAACTCCGGCACCGATTCCGGTCGTTTCGCATAACGCTGTGCCAACACCGCACAGACCATCAATTGAATCTGATGGAACAACATCAGCGGCAGAATCAACACGCCAATCGTGCTGCCGGCAAACAACACTTGCGCCATTGGCACCCCGGTGGCCAGGCTCTTTTTCGAGCCGCAGAACAGGATGGTGATGCGGTCTTCCTGATTGAAGCCAAACGCCTTGCCCAACAGCGTCGAGGCCACCAGCACCAGCGCCAGCAAAATGCAGCAAACCACCACCAGTCCCAGCAACTCGATCAGCGGAATCTGATGCCAGATGCCTTCATTGACCGCCTCGCTGAACGCGCCGTACACCACCAGCAGAATCGAGCCCTGATCAACGAATTTCAACCAGCTCTTGTTGCGGCCGACCCACGCGCCGATCCAGCGGCGGGCAATCTGTCCGGCAATGAACGGCAGGAGCAATTGCACGCTGATCTTGAGGATCGCATCCAGCGTCGAGCCGCCGTCACCGTGGACGTTGAGCAACAGCGTCACCAGCAATGGTGTGAGGAAAATGCCGAACAGGCTCGAGGCCGCCGCGCTGCAAATCGCCGCCGGAATATTGCCCCGCGCCAGCGAGGTGAAGGCAATCGCCGACTGCACCGTGGCCGGCAAGG
The DNA here is from genome assembly GCF_044750025.1 of Pseudomonas sp. NPDC088885. Taxonomy (NCBI): domain Bacteria; kingdom Pseudomonadati; phylum Pseudomonadota; class Gammaproteobacteria; order Pseudomonadales; family Pseudomonadaceae; genus Pseudomonas; species Pseudomonas sp. NPDC088885. Next base: position 23,464 of record NZ_JBIVJB010000012.1, read on the forward strand.
CGCAGAGGTACAACATGCCCATGTACAGCTTGTCGCCGATCAGCGGTGAGAGCAGCGGTTTCAGCGCCAGGCCCAACAGCGGGAACAACACGAAGGTCAGGCCGAACACCAACAGATGCAAACGCCAGTGACCGGCGCCGGCGATGATTGATTCGCGAGAGAGCTTGGCGCCATGCAGGAAAAACAGCAGCGCGATGGCGATATTGGTCAGCCAGCCAAAACCGACCGCGACCTGGCCGCTGGCCGGCAGAAAACTGGCGAGCAGCACAACGCCGATCAGCGTCAGGGTGAAGTTATCGGGCAAAAATCTTGGGCGAGTCATGGTGTTTTTATCCGGGGGTTGCCAGTGCGTGCCGACGACTCTAACGTGACTGCAAATTACCGACTAACGCCGAAGAGCCTTGAGATGCCGCCTAAAGGACATGAAAAAAGCATCCGCCGCAGCATTCCCGGGCTGCCCAGCCTGCCGCGTCCGCTGTATGGACGCACGGAATCACTGCCCAATCGCGCACTGACCCGGCGCCATAGTCACCCGTGGGTGCAGTTGTCGTATGCGATTCAAGGTGTGCTCGAAGTGCAGACCAGCGCCGGCCGCTTTGTCGCGCCACCGGAGCGCGCGGTGTGGATTCCGGCCGGTGTGCCGCATCGGGTATTCAGTTCGCCGCAAACGGAAATGCGCAGCCTCTACATCGATTGCAGTGTGGCGGGCTGGGCGGTTGAGCATTGTCATGTGCTCGGCGTCAGTGATTTGCTTCGCGAACTGATCCGCGCGTTCAGTCAGGTGCCGGTGGAATACGACCAGAGCGGCCCGCACGGGCGCATGGCGCAGGTGATCCTCGATCAACTGGCCGATGCGCCGCAGATCGATTTGATGCTGCCGCTGCCGCAGGACGCGCGTTTAAAACAGATCTACCAAAGCCTGGAGCAACACCCCGAGCAGCAGACCACCCTGAGTCACTGGAGCGAAAAATTTGGCATCACCGAAAAGACCCTCACCCGCCTGTTCCTGCGCGACACCGGCCTGACGTTCCGCGCCTGGCGCCAACGCCTGCGCCTGCTCGGGGCACTGACGCCGCTGGAGAAAGGTGAACGCGTCACCGATGTGGCGCTGGCCTGTGGTTACGATTCGACGTCAGCGTTTATTGCGGCGTTTCGGCAGCAGTTTGGCGAAACGCCGGGGGAGTTTTTTCGTTGATCAGCGATCCGCCAACTCTTCCAGCAAATCCGCCGATGGCACAAAATACAAACTTCCGGTAACTGCAGTGCTGAAATCCAGCAACTTGTCATAGTTGCCGACTGGCTTGCCGACAAACATATTCTCCAACATCCGCTCCATCGGCTCAGGCGAACGCGCATAGCCAATAAAGAACGTACCAAACTCCCCTGCCCCCGGTCGGCCAAACGGCATGTTGTCGCGCAGAATCTTCACCTCGCCCTCGGCGGTGGTGATCGTCGTCAGTGCACTGTGTGAATTGGAAGGTTTGACCGAGTCGTCCAGTTCGATGTCAGAGAGTTTCTTGCGGCCGATCACTTGCTCCTGCGCCTCAACGCTCAGCGAATTCCACGCAGTCATGTTGTGCAGGTATTTCTGCACCAGCACGTAGCTGCCGCCACTGAAGCCCGGATCTTCATCACCGACGATGGTGAAATTCACCGCTTTGCGCCCGACCGGGTTTTCCGTGCCGTCGACAAAACCGATGATGCTGCGCATGTCGAAATAACGGAAACCCTGCACCTCGTCGACCACGGTGACGGCATCGCCCAGCACGGCCATGATTTGTGTCGCCAGTTCAAAACACAGATCCATCTGATCGGCGCGGATGTGCAGCAGCAGATCGCCGGGAGTTGACGGCGCGTGCCGCCCTTCCCCGCCAAATTCGCGGAACGCGTGCAGGGACGCCGGTCGCGGGCTGCCAAATAAACGATCCCAGGCGTTCGAGGAAAAGCCGCAGATGCAGGTCAGATTGCCTGACGGCACACGCTTGCCGACCGAGCGCACTAGCCCGGCGACGTCGCCGCACCAGCCTTTCACGGTTGCGGCGGCGTCGGCGCCTTCATTGAGTGTCGCGACGATAAAAATCGCGCTGCGGGTGATCGGGCTGCACACGGCTTGCGGTTCGAGGATGTCGGTTTGCATGGCTGAAAGTGCCGCCCTGTAGGGGTTACACCAAAGGTGCGACCCGAAATTCGAGGATGAGTCGGACTGCCTTGATGGCCCGACACTTCGTTTTTATCGAACTCTACCGCAGAAATAAACGATTTTTCTTTCGCGCAAACTCGTCGCTAGCATGGCCACGTCTGACGCTAATCGAATAAAAGACAGGGAGCGTGCCATGCCTTCAACCAATATCAATATCGGCGAACCGTGGATGTGGGGCGCCTTCGTCGTCTTCGTGCTGGCGATGCTCGCATTGGATCTCTTTGTGTTCGGCGGGCGCAAGGCGCACCGCGTCTCAGTGCGCGAAGCCTTGTCCTGGGTGATTGCCTGGTGCTTGTTGGCACTGAGTTTCGCCGCGCTGTTGTGGTGGTATTTGCACGGCGAATTCGGTGCCGATATCGCCCGGCAGAAGACCCTGGAATTTCTCACCGGTTATCTGATCGAGCAATCGCTGTCGATCGACAACATGTTCATCTTCGTGATGATTTTCAGCTACTTCGCCGTGCCGCCGGAGTTGCAACGCCGCGTGCTGCTGTACGGCGTGCTCGGGGCGATTGTGATGCGCGCGGTGATGATTTTCGCCGGCGTGTGGCTGCTGTCGCAGTTCGAATGGCTGCTGTACGCGTTCGGCGTGTTCCTGATCATCACCGGGATCAAGATGCTGGTGTTTGCCGACCAGCAACCGGATCTGGACAAGAACCCTTTGCTGCGCTGGGTGCGCGGTCATATGCGCATCACCAGTGACTTTCATGGTGAGCGCTTTTTTGTCCTGCAAAACGGTGTGCGCTGGGCGACGCCGATGTTTCTGGTGCTGGTATTGATCGAGGCCAGTGATTTGATGTTCGCGGTCGACAGCATCCCGGCGATCTTCGCCGTGACCACGGACCCGTTCATTGTGTTCACCTCGAACATCTTCGCGATCATGGGACTACGCGCGCTGTACTTCCTGCTGGCGGACATGGCTGACCGCTTTCATTTGCTCAAGTACGGGCTGGCGATTGTGCTGGTGTTTATCGGCGGAAAAATGGTGCTGATGCCATGGTTTCACATGCCGGTGGAGTGGTCGCTGCTGGTGGTGGGCGGGGTGATTTTTGGTTCGGTGTTGCTGAGTCTGGTCATCACCCGAAAACAAAACCAAACCGAAGCCCTGTAGGAGCTGCCGCAGGCTGCGATCTTTTGACTTTGATTTTTAAAAACAAGATCAAAAGATCGCAGCCTGCGGTAGCTCCTACAGGGGAATTTCGTCTGGACGGAGACTATTTATCGGACTTGATGCTGGTCCAGACGCGGGTGCGTACGCGTTCGAGTTTCTGCGGCAATGGCTGGACGACGTAGAGGTTTTTCAGCGCCTCCGGGGTCGGTGTCAGGTTCGGGTTGTCGGTGATCTCTTTGTTGATCAGCGGGATCGAATCCTTGTTCGCATTCGGGTAGCCGAGGAAGTCACTGATCGGCGCGATCACTTTCGGATCTAGCAGGTTGTTGAGGAATTCGTGGGCCTCTTCGACGTTCTTCGCGCTCTTCGGAATCGCGAAAGTGTCGAACCAGATCGGCGCGCCTTCCTTCGGCAAGCGCCAGTCGACCACGACACCGTTTTTTGCCTCTTTGGCGCGGTTGCCAAACTGGTAGAAGCTACCCGAATAACCGATGGCCACGCAGATGTCGCCATTGGCGATGTCAGTCATGTACTTGGCCGAGTTGAAGTAGGTGACGTACGGACGAACCTTGAGCATCAGCTCTTTGGCTTTTTCATAGTCGGCAGGGTTTTGGCTGTTCGGATCGAGCCCCAAATAGTGCAGGGCCAGCGGCAGAATTTCCGTCGGCGAATCGAGCATCGCTACGCCGCAGGATTTGAGTTTTTCCATGTTCTCCGGTTTGAACACCAGATCCCAACTGTCCACCGGCGCGTTATCGCCCAGTGCAGCCTTGACCTTGTCCGAGTTGAAGCCGATCAGCACGGTGCCGACCATGTAAGGCACGCCGTACTGGTTGCCGGGGTCGTTCTTGCCCAGCAGTTTCAACAGCTCCGGATCCTGGTGGCTCCAGTTTGGCAATTTCGACTTGTCGAGTTTCTGGAACACGCCGGCCTTGATCTGCGTTTCGAGGAACTGGTTCGACGGCACGACGAGGTCGTAACCGGAGTTGCCGGTGAGCAGTTTGGCTTCCAGGGATTCGTTGGTGTCGAAGGTGTCCCAGATCACTTTGATACCGCTTTTTGCAGCGAAATCCTTGGGCACGGACGGCAGAATGTAATCCGCCCAGTTGTACACCCGCAGTTCGCGTTGCTCGGCCTGGACGGCGCTGGCCAGCAGCGTCAGCCCACACACGGCGGCACCCAGAATGCGTTTCATCGTGACCATGGTTGTTTCCCCAAAATGCGGCGTGAGTTCGATGGTTTTTATGTTCTGTACACGGCAGCGGCTTTAAAGGTAGCCGAGGGTAAAAAAGGTCTAGCGTTTCGTTGTGGTTTTGATTCTTGCTGACAGCGTAGACGGATCACAGTGGGGGATGGGCCAAAAGGGGATCGATGTGGCCAATATGAATGTCCGCCGGGATGCGTGAGCATCCCGCAGATCAATTGTGGTGAGGGGACATCACCAAAGAAATCGGTTAGGGGCGATAGCTCAGTTTTGCCACCCTGCTCTGCTGCGCCTGACCACGTGTCGCCAGGCAGTAATACAGCGGCACAGTGACCACCAGCCCGACCAGCCACGACAGATCCGCACCCTCCACCAGATTGGCGTACGGCCCGACATACAGCGAAGTATTGGCGAACGGCAGCTGCACAATGATGCCGATGAAGTACGCGACGATCGCGTGCAGATTGAAGCGCCCGTAAATTCCACCGTCAGCGCGGAAGATCGAGGTGATGTCGTAGTTGCCGCGTTTGATCAGGTAGAAGTCGATCAGGTTGATCGACGCCCACGGCACCAGCACCAGCAACAGCGCCAGAATCAGCCCGATAAACTCGGAGATGAAATCCGCCGAAGCCCCCAGCGCCACTACGCAGCAGCCCGCCAACACGACACTCGATAGCACCACGCGCACCTTGATGCTCGGCGTCCATTGGCTGGCGAAGGTCTGGATCGAGGTGATGATCGACAGCACCGCGCCATACAGATTCAGGGCGTTATGGCTGATGATATTGAGCAAAAACAGCACCATCAAAATCGGCCCCAGCCAGCCCGTCGACTGCTTGACCGCCGCCATCGCCTCGGTGCCTTCCGGAGTCGCCAACACCGCCACTGCGCCGAAGCTGAACGACAGAATTGTGCCCAGCGTCGCGCCCAGATACGTCGCCCAAAATGGCTTGGCGATGCCGATATCCGCCGGCAAATAACGCGAATAGTCGGACACGTACGGCGAGAAGCTGATCTGCCAGATGATCCCCAACGACACCGTCGCCAGCCAACCGGACAGGTTGAAGCTGCCGCGCGTGAGGAAATCCGCCGGCAAGTCATGGGCGAAGATATAGATAAACCCGGCGAGCAGCGCGCTGCCCATCACCCAGGTGCCGATGCGGTTCAAAGTGTGAATGAAGTTGTAGCCGATCACGCCAATGGCCGTGGCCGCCAGCGCACCAATCAAAATGCTCAGCGGAGCCGGCACCGACGGCGCAAGGCCGACAATGGATTTACCCGCCAGGACGATGTTGGAAATGAAGAAGCCGATGTAAATGATCGCCGCAAAAAACACGATCAACAGCGCGCCATAACGCCCGAACTGACCGCGACTCTGCACCATCTGGGGAATGCCCATGCGCGGGCCTTGCGCCGAGGCCAGCGCAATTACCACGCCGCCAATCATGTGCCCCAGCGCAATCGCCAGCAGGCCCCAGAGCAAATCGAGATGGAACACCTGAACCACCATGGCGCCGGTGACGATGGGCAGTGGCGCAATGTTGGTGCTGAACCAAAGGGTGAAAAGGTCGCGGGCCTTGCCGTGGCGTTCCGCGAGTGGGACGTAGTCGACCGTATGATTCTCGATCAACGGATCTTGCCTGGACATCTGGGGCATAGGAATGAACTCGAGTTTGTCTGTTCTTATCTTTGTATGAAGCCAAACCGGGGGGACTCTCTGGCCGCCCCTCAGATGCAGACCATATTATGGTATTCCAAACTTTTCACAAGACTGTTCCGTAGTTCACAGCACTAACTGATACGTGATCCTCCCTGAAACCGCGGCTCACAGGCCAGCCGCAAGCCCAATAAACGTTGAGTTTCCGACGAAAGCACCACGTTAATCGGTTCAGCTTAAAAGCCCTTGCAAAGAAAAATTACTGGTATACCATCAGACCAACAAATACATAAAAATCGCGTCACAACACCCGAGGACCGTCCAATGATCGATGCAGCCATCTACAAACAAGTCATGGGCTCGTTTCCGTCCGGCGTCACTGTCATCACCACGCTGGATGATGACGGGCAGATCGTCGGCCTGACCGCCAGCGCCTTCAGCTCGCTGTCGATGGATCCTGCGCTGGTGCTGTTCTGCCCCAACTACAGCTCCGACTCCTACCCTGTGCTGATCAAGAACAAACGCTTCGCGATTCATGTTCTGTCCGGCGGCCAGCAAAGCGAGGCCTACGCTTTCGCCCGTAAAGGCAAGGATAAGGCGCAAGGCATCGAGTGGACGCTGAGCGAACTGGGTAACCCGATTCTGGCCAATGCGACGGCTGTCATCGAGTGTGAACTGTGGCGTGAATACGAAGGCGGCGACCACGCCATCATGGTCGGCGCGGTGAAGAACCTGATCGTCCCCGAGCAGCACAGCGGCCCGCTGGTGTACTGCCACGGCAAAATGGGCGCCCTGCCCGTCCTGGCCTGATCGAACATTTCCAGGCCAGCACAGATCAACTGTGGGAGCGAGCTTGCTCGCGAAGGCGTCTTGTCAGGCGCCATAGGTGTCGACTGTCACACCACCTTCGCGAGCAAGCCCGCTCCCACAAGTAGCCTCAACAACAAAAGATCCGAGGAAGCGTGATGAAATTTTCCCTGTTCGTACACATGGAGCGCTGGGACGAAAGCGTCAGCCACCGCCAACTGTTCGAAGACTTGACCGAACTCACCCTGATGGCCGAGGCCGGCGGTTTCAGCACCGTGTGGATCGGCGAACACCACGCGATGGAATACACCATCTCGCCAAGCCCGATGCCGCTGCTGGCCTACCTCGCGGCGAAAACCACGACCATCCACCTCGGCGCCGGCACCATCATTGCGCCGTTCTGGCACCCGTTGCGGGTGGCCGGTGAATGCGCTCTGCTCGACGTGATCAGCAACGGTCGCATGGAAGTCGGCTTGGCCCGTGGCGCCTATCAGGTTGAATTCGATCGCATGGCCGGCGGCATGCCTGCCTCTTCCGGCGGTCAGGCCTTGCGTGAAATGGTTCCGGTGGTGCGCGCCCTGTGGAAAGGCGATTACGCCCATGACGGCGACATCTGGAAATTCCCCACTTCGACCAGCGTGCCGAAGCCGATTCAGCAGCCGAACCCGCCGATGTGGATCGCCGCCCGCGACCCGGATTCGCACAACTTCGCCGTGGCCAACGGCTGCAACGTGATGGTCACGCCATTGATGAAAGGCGACGAAGAAGTCCTCGACCTGAAGAATAAATTCCAGACCGCACTGGACAACAACCCCGACGTGCCGCGCCCGCAATTGATGGTGCTGCGCCACACCCACGTACACACCGCCGACGATCCGGACGGCTGGAAAGTCGGCGCCAAAGCGATCTCGCGCTTCTACCGCACCTTCGACGCGTGGTTCGGCAACAAGCAAACCCCGGTCAACGGCTTCCTCGACCCAAGCCCGGAAGAGAAGTTTGCCGGGCGTCCTGAGTTCGAACTGGAAAGCCTGCACAAAACCGCAATGATCGGCACGCCGGGAGAGATCATTCCGCGCATCAAGTACTACCAGGAACTGGGCGTCGATGAGTTCAGCTTCTGGTGCGACAACAGCTTGCCGCATGCCGAGAAAAAGAAATCGCTGGAGCTGTTTATCAAGCACGTGGTGCCGGCGTTTCGCTGAGTGATCTGCTGATCAGGCCTGGCCAATGAAAACGCCCCGATTGATTCGGGGCGTTTTTTTTTAACAGTCCTGACAACTTTATTGCCATGGAAATTCGGGGCGGATTTCGCAAGCCATTCCAACAGCCAGAAGACTCTTTCGAACCTTTAAAACCTCTTGAGCCCGACCGACCATCACTAGAGGAAGACCCTTCTGTAGCAAAGTTCTTGCCTCTAAAAAATTGCCACCGCTCGCTGCAGCTACCGCTCTGACATGCACCTGATCTCGATAGTCCCCGCGACAGTGCACCTCATATTGGGTCTCATCCATTTCCATAGGCGAAAAATGGGTGGTAACCACCGCTCATAACCCATATTTTTGAGCAACCTGATCACCGGACAGCAGAGCATCGTCGACGTCGGACAAAATACAAGGCCAGAGTTTCGCAACGCTCAAAAAGAACACCCGGTACATCAATCTCGAATGTTGTGTATGGTCAAGGTCTATCTCAATCAGCGATTGGGGAGGATCACCCAATACGTTCTGCCACTCCAGACGATCATCGCTGTCGTACATCTCGTAAAACCAATCCTCCGGAAGCAATGACAGCCATATATTCGAGTCGCCTTCACCGATTGTCCCCCGAGGCTTCCCGCCAGTGTTAACGAATCCACCGGCGGCGAGAACAGCCGCTCTGAAATCTTCTACGGTCAGTTTTCTTGAGGAAATGATCATTGCGGATAACGACATTTACTCCGATCTCCTCTTCTGGTTTCGCGTCAACTCATCGCGGCTAACAATCTGGCCGCACGCCCGGACAGAACAGGGTTCTGCGCCGTTGCTGAGCATTCATCGTTCAACTTCCAATGCCGGGAGGATATCAAGGTCTGCGGGGTCGGGTAGAAACAAGCGTGCTGTTAACCAGCAGGATGCGATGGCCGTTGCAAACAGCGTCGCCAAACCGAGAAGTTCCTCGGTGATATCCGCCCCTTTAGCATCATGAAGCACCGCATATATAAAAGGCACAACCCATAAAGTGGCCAGACAAGCGCCCGACAAAGCGATGACTGTGCAGTTTCGTTGCGTGCGGTTGATTTTCATGAGTGCAATAACCGCCGAAAAAATCAGAAACGGCAGCAGAAAGACTGCTTGAGCCAGCAACGGCGCGAGAAAGGGCATCAGCAGCAACTGCGCGCCAGCGACCTCACCGATCAATCGGGGGTTCATGGCCACATGGGCAAGGGTCGCAATCGTCTTGATTATCCCTGCGATGAAACCCGGAACCAGCGGGCAGAAAAGGAACGCCAGAAATACCTTCAAACGTGGATAACTCAACTCACTCAAGATCAAAGCCTCTGCAATGCGTTTCACTGGCCGCGCTCAAACCGCCCTATCCAGATGGCTGTTCAACAGCGGACTAGGTTCTCCAGCGTCAGGTTCAAGGTTGCATCATACAACTCTGCCAGGCTTTGACGACCCTTCAACCCAGCACCTGCATACAAGTAGCCGCAACGCTTTGCGCCGATAGTGAAGGCTGCCATTTCGGCTTTCCAAACCATCGCTGACGCAAGGAGTTTGCATGAGCACATTCACCACGCAAGACGGCACCGAGATCTATTTCAAGGACTGGGGCAGCGGCAAACCCGTGCTGTTCAGCCATGGCTGGCCGCTGGATGCCGACATGTGGGAGTACCAGATGGAATACCTGAGCAGCCGTGGCTATCGCACCATCGCGTTCGATCGCCGGGGTTTCGGCCGCTCCGATCAACCGTGGACAGGTTACGACTACGACACATTCGCCGATGACATCGCGCAATTGATCAACCATCTGGATCTGCGTGACGTCACGCTAGTGGGCTTTTCCATGGGCGGTGGCGACGTCAGCCGCTACATCGCCCGTCATGGCAGCGAGCGCGTTGCCGGGCTGGTGTTGCTGGGTGCGGTGACGCCGTTATTTGGCAAGAAACCTGATTTCCCGGAAGGCGTCGACAAATCAGTATTCGACGGCATCAAGGCCGGCCTGCTCAAGGATCGTGCGCAGTTCATCGCCGATTTTGCCGCGCCGTTCTACGGCACCAATCAGGGCCAGAACGTCTCTGACGGCGTACTCACGCAGACCCTGAATGTGGCGCTGCTGGCGTCGCTCAAGGGCACCGTGGATTGCGTTACTGCGTTCTCGGAAACCGACTTCCGTCCGGACATGGCCAAGATCGATGTGCCAACGCTGGTGATTCATGGCGACGGCGATCAGATCGTACCGTTTGAAACCACGGGTAAGCAGGCTGCTGCGCAGATCAAGGGTGCTGAGTTGAAGGTGTATGCCGGTGCACCGCATGGTTTTGCGGTGACCCATGCGCAAGCATTGAACGAAGACCTGCTGGCGTTCCTCAACCGATAACCCCTCTAAGATTCCCACTACCCTGTGGCGAGGGGATTCATCCCCGTTGGACTGCGCAGCAGTCCCTTTTTTTGAAATCAAAAGAAGGGCCGCTTCGCGACCCAACGGGGATAAATCCCCTCACCACAAGGATTGCACTCTGGTTGAAGATTTTTGTGTGTAGTTGCAGGCTCGTCCACTGCCAGAACCCCCGGATTTAAAGGCCTTAACCTCCCTGCATCAGAATTTTATCTTCACATCCCAGCTTAATAATATTTTACCGATATCCCCCCTCTCCCTAGTCTGACCTCAAGCCAAACGGACAAGCCAACAGCGCCCGAATCCAACTGCCTTGCTAGGAAGGATGTAGAGATGACCACTGAAATAATAAAAACAGACACGCTGATCGTGGGTGCCGGCCAGGCAGGCGTCGCCATGAGCGAGCACCTGAGCAAACTCGGTGTGCCGCACCTAGTGCTGGAGCGCAACCGCATTGCCGAGCGCTGGCGCACCGGGCGTTGGGATTCGCTGGTCGCCAATGGCCCGGCGTGGCACGACCGCTTTCCGGGTCTGGAATTTGATGATGTCGATCCCGACGGTTTCGCCCCGAAAGAACGCGTGGCTGATTACTTCGAAGCCTATGCGAAGAAATTCAATGCGCCGATCCGCACCGGCGTTGAAGTCAAAAGCGTGGTGCGCAATGTCGGTCGTCCGGGTTTCACCGTCGAAACCTCCGAAGGCGTGATCGAAGCCAGCCGTGTGGTCGCGGCTACCGGCCCGTTTCAGAAACCGGTAATCCCGGCGATTGCCCCGCAAGACGAACGTCTGCTGCAGATGCACTCCGCTGACTATCGCAACCCGCAGCAACTGCCGGAAGGCGCGGTGCTGGTGATCGGCGCCGGTTCTTCCGGCGTACAGATTGCTGATGAGTTGCAGCGTTCCGGCAAGCAGGTGTTCCTGTCCGTCGGCGCCCACGACCGCCCGCCTCGCGCTTACCGCAACCGTGATTTCTGCTGGTGGCTGGGTGTGTTGGGCGAGTGGGATCAAGCGGCGATGAAACCTGGCCGCGAGCACGTGACCATCGCGGTCAGCGGCGCGCATGGCGGGCGCACCATCGATTTCCGTGGCCTGGCCCATCGCGGCATGACCCTGGTCGGTGTCACCGAGTCGTTCAATAACGGCGTGGTCACTTTCAAGCAGGATCTGGTCGGCAACCTCAATCGCGGCGACGAAAACTATCTGGCGCTGCTGGACGCTGCCGACGCTTACATCGAACGCAACGGCCTCGACCTGCCGGAAGAACCGGAAGCACGCGAAACGTATCCAGAACCTGACTGCGTGAAAAATCCGCTGGCCGATCTGGATCTGGCCAAGGCTGGCATCACCTCGATTATCTGGGCCACTGGTTTTGCCGTGGATTATTCCTGGCTGCAAGTCGCGGCGTTCGATGACAAAGGCAAGCCTGTGCATCAGCGCGGTGTGTCGAGCGAGCCGGGTGTGTATTTCCTTGGTTTGCCGTGGCAGTCGCGTCGCGGTTCGTCGTTCATCTGGGGCGTCTGGCACGACGCCAAACACGTCGCCGATCACATCGCGACCCAGCGCAAATATCTGGACTATCGCGACGCCGAGCAGCGTGAAGCCGAACTGCACTCGCCTGCGCATAACAAAATCGCCGACACCGTCGACGCCTGATTTGCTTCTTTCGATCCGGCGCCGATTGCGCCGGGCAACCCTGATTCTGGAGCTGTAAATGAGCACGCCAACCCACACTCGCATCCGTATGTTCAACACCAAAGACACCTACCCGAACCAGACGCTGGACAACGACCTGTGCCAGGCCGTGCGTGCCGGTAACACGGTGTATGTCCGTGGCCAGGTCGGCACTGATTTCGACGGCAATCTGATCGGTCTGGGCGACCCGCGTGCGCAGGCTGAACAAGCGATGCGCAACGTCAAGCAACTGCTGGAAGAAGCCGGCAGCGACATGAGCCACATCGTCAAAACCACCACCTACCTGATCGACCCGCGTTATCGCGAAGCGGTGTATGGCGAAGTGGGCAAGTGGCTCAAAGGCGTGTTCCCGATCTCGACCGGGCTGGTGGTATCGGCGCTGGGGCAGCCGCAGTGGTTGATGGAGATTGATGTGATTGCTGTGATTCCTGAGTAAGCAGGTTCACCGCGTTATGGCGATCGCGAGCAGGCTCACTCCTACATTTGGAATGCGTTCACCTGTAGGAGCGAGCCTGCTCGCGATGAGGCCAGCCCAAACACACAAGGAGTTCATTAGATGACCTTTTCAATCGCAGCCCGCTGCGCCGAAACCGGCCAGTTCGGTGTCGCCATCAGTTCCTCCAGCATCGCCGTCGGCGCGCGCTGCCCATGGCTGCTGCCGGGCGTCGGCGCGGTGTCGAGCCAGAACATCACCCTGCCCTCGCTCGGCCCGGAAGTGCTCGCGCTGATGGAGCAAGGCCTGTCGCCGGACGAAGCGCTGGACAAAGTCCTCACGCGCAACGGCTACAGTCAGTACCGCCAGATCACCGCGATCAACCACCTCGGCCAGACCGCCCACTTCAGCGGTTCACAGACCCTCGGCGTGCACAACGCGGTCTCCGGCGAACAATGCGTCGCCGCCGGCAACATGCTCGCCGGGCGCTCAGTCATCGAAGCGATGGTCAGTGCCTTTGAAGACGGCGAAGGCCAACTCGCCGACCGTCTGCTCAAAGCCCTCCACGCCGCGCAAGCCCTCGGTGGCGAAGCCGGCCCGGTGCATTCGGCAGCGGTCGTGGTGGTCGGCGAACAGACCTGGCCGATCGTCAATTTGCGCGTCGACTGGGCGGATGAAAACCCGATCGGCCAACTGCAAAAACTCTGGGACGCCTACCAACCGCAGCTTCAGGACTACATCGACCGCGCGCTCGATCCCGCCAAAGCCCCGGGTTACGGCGTCGCCGGTGATGATCGATGAACAGCGTCGAGTTGCTCAGAGCGCTGGTGGCATTCGACACCACCAGCCGTGAATCCAACTTGCAACTGATCGAATTCGTCCGCGATTACCTTGAAGGTTTCGACGTGCCCTGCGCGTTGATCTACAACGATGAGCGCAGCAAAGCCAACCTGTTCGCCACGATCGGCCCGGTGGATCAACCGGGCATCGTGCTGTCCGGGCACACCGATGTGGTGCCGGTCGACGGCCAGCCGTGGACGCTTCCTCCATTCGAACTGACGGAGCGCGACGGCAAAGTGTTCGGCCGTGGCACGGCGGACATGAAGGGCTACATCGCCTGCGTGCTCGCTTTGGTGCCGGCGCTGGTGCAGGCGTCGTTGCGCATCCCGGTGCACATCGCTTTGTCGTATGACGAAGAAGTCGGCTGCCTCGGCGTGCGTTCTTTGCTCAAGGTTTTGCAGCAGCGCCCGGTCAAACCGCTGCTGTGCATCATCGGCGAACCGACTGAACTGAAACCGGTGCTCGGCCACAAAGGCAAACTGGCGATGCGCTGCGATGTGCACGGCCATCCGTGCCATTCGGCCTACGCGCCACTCGGCGTCAACGCCATCGAATACGCCGCCGAATTGATCGGCGAACTGGGGCGCCTCGGCCAGCAATTGAAAGCACCGGAGCATCACGACAAGCGTTTTGACCCGCCCTACAGCACAGTGCAAACCGGCGTCATCAGCGGTGGTAAAGCGCTCAACATCGTGCCCGCCGATTGCCGTTTCGATTTCGAGATCCGTGCCCTGCCCTCGCAGGATCCGGCCTTGGTCGCCGAGGCGCTGAAAAGCTATGCCGAGCGCGAAGTGCTGCCGCGTATGCGTGCGGTCAGCGAGCAAAGTGAAATTCGTTTCAGCGAGTTGTCAGCGTACCCGGGGCTGGTCACCGATGCGCAGAGCCAGGCTGCCGAATTGATTGCTGCGTTCTGCGGCTCAATGGAATTCGGCACGGTGGCATTCGGCACTGAAGGTGGTTTGTTTGATGCGGTGGGCATTCCAACCGTAGTCTGCGGCCCCGGCAGCATGGATCAGGGCCACAAACCGGATGAGTTTGTCAGCCTCGATCAGTTGCAGGCCTGCGATGACATGCTCCAGCGCGTGCTGGCGTTTATCCGCAATTGAAACCCGGCTCGACTGCACTCACGCGTACAGTCGGGCCAATTCCTCACGGCAATGGTCGACGAACAACTGCACCGGTTTGGTCAGTTGCACGCGCCGCAACCACGCTGCCGACAATCCCGAACCGGTCACCGTTTCCGCCAACGGCACGCACACGACTTGTTGGCCGTCGTAGGTGTAATCGCTGAACGGTTTCGTCACCAGAATCGAAAAGCCAAAACCATTGCCGACCATGCCGCGCACCATCTCGATCGACGGTGAGCTGAAGACGATGTTCGGCGTCAGGCCGCGCTCCTCGAAGATGCTCACGAAGTAGGTGCGACTCGGCACTACGTCGAGCAGGATCATCGGTTCCAGCACCAGATCATGCAGCGAAACCTTTGCCTGTTGCGCGAAGCGATGGTTGGCCGGGAGCAGCGCATAAGGCTGCTGCGGCGGCATCAACGGCGTGGTTTCGATGGTGCTGTCGAGGTCGTGTTCGAACATCATCGCCACGTCGATGCTGCCGGCGGTCAGGGCTTGCACCAGTTCTTGCTGTTCGCCGTCGCGAATGCGGATTTCCACGCCGGGCCAGCGCGCCTTGAAACCGGCGATCAGGCGCGGCAGGTACAGCGGCGCGACGGTTTCGAAACAGCCGATATCGATCTGTCCGGAGACCACGTCGTTGTCGGCCAGGGCGTTTTGTTCGAACTCGTGGGCAACCCGCAACAGTTCCAGTGCCTTGCGATAGAAGCGCGAGCCGCTCGGCGTCAGCGAAACGCCTTGGGCGTGATGGCGGATGAACAACTGCACACCGAAGCTTTCTTCCAGATGTTTGATCGCGGTGGAGACCGACGGCTGCGCGATGTAGAGCTTGCGCGAGGCTTCGGCGACGCTGCCGCAATCGGCGGTGGTGACGAAGTATTTGAGCTGGCGCAGGTTGTAGGCGGCCATGGGAATCTCCAGAAAATCAAAGGATCGCTGTGGCGAGGGGATTTATCCCCGATGGGGCGCGAAGCGGCCCCTGTTTTTAAAGTCAAAAGAGGGGCCGCTGCGCAGCCCATCGGGGATAAATCCCCTCACCACAGGACCCTCATTGCAGATAAATCTCTGCTTGCAGGTAAATCCCATCATCACAAAGGGTCACTGACTACTGGAGGTGAACATACCGGAGCACCGCCTCCCCCAGAGCATATTTTTTTTAACGTCTGTAGCAACAAACTTACTAATTTATCTATCCCGACGCTTTACCCATGATCGCTTCAACAAGAATTGCGCCGCCCGTGCCGGCGCTTGCCGAAGTACGTCCACGTACTCATCCTTGCCTTGGAGTTCGTCATGGCTACCCCCGCAGCATCCTCCGCTCCGCTGATTGAAAAACACACGATAGGATACGTGCCCCCTGAAGATCGCCACGGAAAGGTCAGGGATCTGTTCACGCTCTGGTTCGGCGGCAACATCGCGCCGTTGCCCATCGTCACCGGTGCGCTGGGCGTGCAGTTGTTCCACTTGAATCTGGTCTGGGGCATCGTCGCGATCCTCGTCGGCCATCTGGTCGGCGGCGTGCTGATGGCGTTGCACTCGGCGCAAGGCCCGCAAATGGGCATTCCGCAAATGATCCAGAGTCGCGCGCAGTTCGGCTCACTCGGTGCGCTGCTGGTGGTGTTGATTGCCGGCGTCATGTACATCGGTTTCTTCGCCTCCAACATCGTCCTTGCCGGCAAGTCGTTGCACGGCGTGGTCGACAGCGTTCCGGTGCCGGTCGGCATTGTCATCGGCGCCGTGGGTTCGGGGATCATCGGCATCATCGGCTACCGCTTTATCCACGTGCTCAACCGCATCGGCACCTGGGTGTTGGGGATCGGCATCGTCGTCGGATTCGGCTACATCTTTACCCATATTCAGACCGATGATTTCCTCACCCGTGGCAGCTTCAACCTCTCCGGCTGGCTCGCCACCGTGTCGTTGGCGGCGTTGTGGCAGATCGCGTTCGCACCGTACGTGTCCGATTATTCGCGTTACTTGCCGGCCGACGTCAAAGTCTCGTCGACCTTCTGGACGACCTATCTGGGTTCGGCGCTCGGTTCGAGCCTGGCGTTCATTTTCGGCGCCGTTGCCGTGCTTGCCACACCGGTTGGCATGGACACCATGGACGCCGTGAAAATGGCCACCGGTTCCATCGGCCCGCTGATGCTGGTGCTGTTCCTGCTCAGCGTAATCAGCCACAACGCCCTCAACCTCTACGGCGCCGTGCTGTCGCTGATCACTCTGGTGCAGACCTTCGCCTACCGCTGGATCCCGACCGCCAAGAGCCGCGCGGTGATCTCGATCATCGTGTTGCTGGCCTGCTGCTTCGCCGCCGTCGGTGCGTCCAAGGACTTCATCGGCCACTTCGTCGATATGGTGCTGGTGCTTTTAGTGGTTCTGGTGCCGTGGACGGCGATCAACCTGATCGACTTCTATGCGATCCACAAAGGCAAATACGACATCCAGTCGATCTTCCAGGTTGATGGCGGCATCTACGGCCGCTACAACCCGCAGGCCTTGCTGGCTTACGCGATCGGCATCGCCGTACAGATCCCGTTCATGAACACGCCACTGTACGTCGGCCCGGTGTCGGCACACATTAACGGCGCGGATCTGTCGTGGCTGGTGGGCTTGCTGGTGACGTCGCCGCTGTACTTCTGGCTGGCGAATCGGGATACGTCCTATCGTCGACGAATGATGGGCGGGAAGTTGGCGAGTAGTGTGTGAAAAATTGATCCGGTGAAACAGGAAGGCCCGCCAGAATGCGGGCCTTCTTTATTGCGCTATGGTATTTATTTGCGTCCGAGGACTGTGAGGAAAGGGAAATCCAATGCTGCGAATACTTGGCAAAGCGTCATCGATCAACGTGCGTAAAGTGCTCTGGACTTGCGCTGAACTGGAGATCCCGTTCGAGCGTGAAGATTGGGGATCAGGGTTTCAATCCACGAACACAGCGGAGTTTCTCGCACTAAATCCATGCGCCATGGTGCCGGTGATTCAGGACGGCGATTTCACGTTGTGGGAATCGAATACGATCATTCGTTATCTGGTCTCGCGCTACGGCGGTTCGCAGCTATATCCAACTGAGCCGATGGCCCGGGCGCGGGTCGATCAGTGGATTGACTGGCAGGCTTCCGAACTGAATCGCTCGTGGTCGTATCCGCTGATGTCGCTGGTGCGCAAGTCGCCGGACTATCAGGACAGCGCTGCACTGGCAGCGGGTTGCCGGGATTGGTCGAAGAACATGGAGATTCTCGATCGGCAACTGGAATCAACTGGCGCTTACGTCAGCGGCAAGGAGTTTTCACTGGCGGACATCCCGATCGGACTCTCGGTAAACCGCTGGTTCGAAACACCGCTCAAGCATCCGCACTTCCCCGCCGTCAGCGCCTACTACGATCGCCTCAACAAACGCGAGGGTTATCGCCTGTACGGACGAAACGGCACGCCATAACGCGAAAACCTCTGATTCCGGATTCCTGGCATTAGAGGTTTCAGCCGTTCAAAGGGGCAGTCACTCTTCTGCCCGCACCACCCCGCGTTCTTCAAGCAAACGCACAAACATGCTCAAACTGCGCGACACCGTGCCCCGCCGCCACACCAGCCACGTGGTCAGATAACGAAAATCCTTCGCCAGCGGCCAGACACTGACCGTCGCACTACCGGGCATGCTCTGAAGCATTTTGCGCGGCATCAGCGCCAGCCCAGCGCCCGCACTGACGCAGGCAAGCATGCCGTGGTAGGACTCCATTTCGAAAATCTTGCCCGGCACGGCGGCGTCGGTGCTGAACCACTTTTCAAAGTGATGACGATAAGAGCAGTTGGAGCGGAAGGCATAAATATTCTCGCCATTCACATCCGCCGCGCGCTGCACCGGCGCGTGGTTGAGCGGCGCGATGATGACCATTTCCTCCTCAAAGGCCGGCACGCCCTCCAGCGTCGGATGCAGCACCGGGCCGTCGACAAACGCCGCGGCGAGGCGTCCGGAGAGCACGCCATCGATCATCGTTCCCGAAGGCCCGGTGGACAGGTCGAGATCGACTTTTGGGTGTAACTGGTTATACGCCGCGAGCAATTCCGGAATGCGCACCGCAGCCGTGCTTTCCAGCGATCCCAGTGGAAATGCGCCTTGCGGCTCCTCGCCCGCCACGGTCGCCCGCGCCTCCTGCACAAGGTCGAGAATCCGTCGCGCGTATTCGAGAAAACTCCATCCGGCCGGCGACAGGCGCAAACGGCTTTTCTCGCGAATAAACAGATCGACACCCAGATCCTGCTCAAGCTGCTTGATGCGCGTGGTCAGGTTCGACGGCACGCGATGGATCTGCGTGGCGGCGGCGCTGATGCTGCCGTGCTCGGCAACGGCTTTGAAGATTTCCAGCTGCACCAGATCCAAAGTCATTCTCCAATCGTGAAAGAAACGATCTTTATTATTCAGTTTCCAGAAAACAAACACCACCCTACTCTAGGCTCATCCGACGAACATGCAGGACACGACCATGAGCCAGATTTCCAGCCAGACCCACGCCATCTCGATCAACCCAGCCAGCGGCGAACAGATTGGCCACTACGCCTTTGAATCGGCTGCCGCCCTCGACGCCGCACTGACCCGCGCCGCTTATGGCTTCGGCAAGTGGAAGCGCAAGCCGCTGCAGGATCGCTCGCGTTTGCTGACCGCCCTCGCCGGCGCGCTGCGTGACACCGCTGAAGCCATGGCGACCATGATCACCCAGGAAATGGGCAAACCGATCGCTCAGGCCCGTGGCGAAATCGAGAAATGCGCCAAG
Organism: Pseudomonas sp. NPDC088885; assembly: GCF_044750025.1. NCBI lineage: Bacteria > Pseudomonadati > Pseudomonadota > Gammaproteobacteria > Pseudomonadales > Pseudomonadaceae > Pseudomonas > Pseudomonas sp. NPDC088885. Next base: position 42,898 of record NZ_JBIVJB010000012.1, read on the forward strand.
CTCTGCGAGTGGTACGCCGAACACGGCCCGGCCATGCTCGACGCTGAACCGACCCAGGTCGAAGGTGGCAAGGCGCGCATCGAATACCGTCCGCTCGGCCCGATTCTCGCGGTGATGCCTTGGAACTTCCCGATCTGGCAAGTGCTGCGCGGCGCTGTACCAGCATTGATTGCCGGCAACACCTACGTGCTCAAGCATGCACCGAACGTGATGGGCAGCGCTTATCTGCTGCGTGATGCGTTCACTCGCGCAGGCTTCGCTGATGGCGTGTTTGAAGTGATCAACGTCACTCCAGAAGGCGTTTCCACTGCGATTGCTGACCCACGCATTGCGGCGGTGACCCTGACCGGTAGCGTGCGTGCCGGCATGGCCATTGGTGCTCAGGCCGGTGCTGCGCTGAAGAAATGCGTGCTGGAATTGGGTGGTTCCGATCCGTTTATCGTACTTAACGATGCTGATATCGATGAAGCCGTGCAAGCCGCCGTCATTGGCCGCTACCAGAATTCCGGCCAGGTCTGCGCCGCCGCCAAACGTCTGATCATCGAAGAAGGCGTGGTGGAAGAATTCACCCGCAAATTCGTCGAAGCCACCCGCAAGCTGAAAGTGGGCGATCCATTGGCTGCCGACACTTACATCGGCCCGATGGCGCGCTTCGACCTGCGTGATGAACTCGATCAGCAAGTGCGCGACACCCTGGAAGAAGGCGCGACGCTGTTGCTCGGTGGCGGCAAAACCGCAGGTGCCGGCAACTACTACGAGCCTACCGTGCTGGCTGATGTCACCGACCGCATGACCTCGTTCAAACAGGAACTGTTCGGCCCGGTCGCCTCGATCATCACCGCCCGCGATTGCGCCCATGCTGTGGCATTGGCCAACGACAGCGAATTCGGCCTGACCGCGACGATCTACACCGCCAACGTGCAACTGGCCCAGCAACTGACCAGCGAACTGGAAACCGGCGGCGTGTTCATCAACGGCTACTCCGCCAGCGACCCGCGCGTGACCTTCGGCGGCGTAAAGAAAAGCGGTTTCGGCCGCGAGCTGTCGCACTTCGGCGTCCGCGAATTCTGCAACGCGCAAACCGTGTGGCTGGATCGTAAATAATTCCCAAGCCCCGCCACCTCCCCCTGTAGGAGCTGCCGAAGGCTGCGATCTTTTGACCTTGCTCTAAAAAAGCCAGATCAAAAGATCGCAGCCTTCGGCAGCTCCTACACATGCGTCTATAATGCCCGAGTCTTCCTGCCCTTGCGGCCTGCTGTCGAGCGTTGTCCATGGTCAACCCCGAAACCCTGATCATCTGCGAGCATTGCGACTGTGTGTATGAAAAAGTCGCGCTCGCCAAACACCAGAAAACCCTCTGCGTACGTTGCGGCGGTGTGCTGCAGCGCTTTAACGGTCTGAGCGTTGAGCAGCGTCTGGCGCTGACGTTCACCGCCGCAATGCTGTGGCTGTTCGCCAATTTCTACCCGGTCATGAGCATCAGCCTGCAAGGCCTGAAAAACAGCGCGACGCTGTGGGATTCGGTGCTCGCGCTGAGTCAGGGCCCCATCACGTTTATTGCGATGGTCGCGGCGATTGCCATCATCATCGCCCCGGCGTTTCAACTGGTGCTGCTGGTCTGGGTGCTCAGTTACGCGATGCGCTCGCAACGCGCGCCGGGCTTCAAGGTTTGCATGCGCTGGCTGGAAACGCTGCGCCCGTGGAGCATGCTCGAAGTCTGCCTGTTGGGCGCAATGGTCGCGGTGTTCAAACTCGCCGGATTGCTTGACGTGTTGCCCGGCATCGGCCTGTTCGCACTGGCCGCGCTGAGCTTGATGATGATCCGTATTGCCGGCCGCGACATTCGCGATCTCTGGGACATTCTATGAAGCGACCACCGACCGCCACCGAACTCAATCTGTGCCTGTGCCACAGTTGCGGGCTGGCCTGTGACATGACCGACGAGCCGCACGAGTGCCCGCGTTGCGACGCCCCGTTGCATCGGCGCAAAACCAATTCGATGGCGCGCACCTGGGCGTACATGCTCGCCGCATTGGCGTTCTATGTCCCGGCCAATTTGCTGCCGGTGATGAACACCACCATGCTCGGCAACGGCGCCGACAGCACGATCATGAGCGGCGTGCTGGAGTTCTGGGAGGCCGGCGCGTGGGACATCGCGCTGATCATTTTCATCGCCAGTATTGCCGTGCCGGGGATCAAATTCGTCGCCCTGACTTTGCTGCTGGTCACCGTGCAACGTGACAGCGACTGGGCGCGCAAGGAACGTTCGAAGCTGTACCGTTTCGTCGAGCTGATCGGCTATTGGTCGATGCTCGACGTTTTGGTCGTGGCATTGGTCGCGGCGCTGGTGAAGTTTCAGGCGCTCGGCGATATCGAACCACGACCGGGCATTCTGTTTTTCGGCCTGGTCGTGGTCTTCACCATGCTCGCGGCGATGAGTTTCGACCCGCGCATGATCTGGCGTAACGCCCCGGACGACGCAGACCTCAGCCGCGCAGAACCTGCAGCAACACCTGCAACGGATGGCGCAGTGCCCGATCCGACTGGCGCTTGACCTGGCTGCGGCATGAATAACCGGTGGCCAGCGCCTCGCCGCGCTCCACCGGCGCCTCGACCTGACGCGCCCATGATTGCTCGTAGATCACCGCCGACGTTTCGCGGTTGCGCGCTTCGTGACCGTAGGTGCCGGACATCCCGCAGCAGCCGGTTGCCTGCGTCGCCAGTTGCATACCCGCTCGTTCGAACACTTGCTCCCACTGACGGGTGGCCGCCGGGGCGTTGGTTTTCTCGGTGCAATGCGCGAGCAAGCGGAACGCTTCGGTACGCTTCTTTTGCTCGGGCATGACCTTGAGCAACCACTCCTGCACCAGCGCCACTTCCGGACAGTCCTGCATGCCGGGCACCTTCAGGTATTCCTGGCGATAGACCAGAGTCATCGCCGGATCAAGTCCCACCAGCGGCACGCCGATTTGCGCCAACTCACCGAGCTGGCGGGCATTGCGCAATGCCGCGCGATTAAACGCCGACAAGAAACCCTGCACGTGCAGCGGCTTGCCGTTGGCACTGAACGGCGCGAGGTAAACCTGATAACCCAGACGCGACATCAACTCGACCAGATCCGCCAACAACGGCGCTTCGAAGTAGCGCGTAAACGCGTCTTGCACCAACACCACACTGCGTTCACGTTGTGCCTGAGTCAGCGCTGACAGGTTGTCCACCGTCGCCGGCAACACCTGCCAACGGCGCATCGCCGCATGGAAATCAAAACGACTGATCAACGGCACATCGACCATGCCTCCGACGCGTTCCAGCAAGCCGCGCACCCACGCAGCGCCCATCAAACCGTTGTACAACGCCGGAATCCGCGCCATGTACGGAATGCTGTACTCCAGCGAAGCAATCAGATAATCCCGCGCCGGGCGCAGATAACGGCTGTGATACAGCTCGAGAAACCGCGAGCGAAACTCCGGCACATTGACCTTCACCGGGCACTGTCCCGCGCAGGATTTGCACGCCAGACAACCGGCCATGGCATCGTAGACCTCGTGGGAGAAATCCTCGGATTGCGCACGGGTGTTGCGCCAGCGCTGCCACAGCGTGCTGAAAAACGCCGGTTTGCGAATCGCGTCAGAGAGTACATCGACACCGGCCTCGCCCTGCAAACGCAGCCACTCACGCACCAGTGAAGCGCGTCCCTTGGGCGACTGCGAACGCTCGCGGGTGGCTTTCCACGAAGGGCACATCGCGTCATCGGGATCGAAGTTGTAGCAGGCGCCGTTGCCGTTGCAATGCATGGCCGCGCCGTAGCTCTGCCAAACCTTTTCGTCGATCTGCCGATCGAGTTCACCGCGCAGGGTGACTTCGTCGATTTTCAGCAACGCCGCGCCGCTGTTGGCCGGGGTGGCGATCTTGCCGGGGTTGAACTGGTTGAACGGATCGAACGCCGCTTTCAGGGCTTGCAGCGCCGGGTACAACTCGCCGAAAAACGCCGGGGCGTATTCCGAGCGCAGACCTTTGCCGTGTTCGCCCCACAGCAGACCGCCGTAACGCTGGGTCAACGCCGCGACGCCATCGGACACCGGGCGCACCAGCGCCGCCTGCTGCGGATCCTTCATGTCGAGAATTGGCCGCACGTGCAGTACGCCGGCGTCGACGTGGCCGAACATGCCGTACTGCAAACCGTGGCTGTCGAGCAAGTCGCGCAACTCGGCGATGTACTCGGCCAGGTGTTGCGGCGGCACAGCGGTGTCCTCGACAAACGGTTGCGGCCGCGCTTCGCCGGCAACGTTGCCGAGCAGGCCGACCGCGCGTTTGCGCATGCCGTAAACCTTATTGACTGCGGCCTGACCGACCGCCAGCGTGTGGCCCAAGCGCACCACAGTCTGGTCGCTGGTCAAGTGTTCGATAAAGCTTTCAACCCGCTGCTGCAGGTCTTCGGGATCGTCGCCGCAGAACTCGACGAGGTTGATCCCCAGCGTCGGCCGCTCAGCGCTTTCAGGAAAGTATTCAGCGACGCCGTGCCAGACGATGTCCTGCATCGCCAGCAGCAGAACTTTCGAGTCGACCGTTTCGATCGACAACGGCTTGAGCGCCATCAGTGCACGGGCATCGCGCAGCGCGTCCATGAACCCGGCGTAGCGGATGTTGACCAGCATCGTGTGCTTGGGAATCGGCAGCACATTGAGCCGCGCCTCAACGACAAAACCCAGCGAGCCTTCCGCGCCGCAGAGCACGCTGTTGAGGTTGAAACGGTTGTCCGCCTCACGCAGGTGCGCCAAGTCATAACCGGTCAGGCAGCGGTTGAGATCGGGAAAGCGTTCCCGGATCAAATCGCCCTGTTCATCAATGATCTGCCGCGCACAGCGATAGACTTCACCGACGCGATCTTCCCGGGCGCACAGGTCTGAAAGTTCGTTCTCTTCTAGCGGCTGGCCGTGCAGGCGTTCGCCACCACGCAAGATCATGTCGAGTTCAAGCACATGATCGCGGGTCTTGCCGTAGGTGCAACTGCCCTGGCCGCTGGCGTCGGTGTTGATCATGCCGCCGACGGTGGCGCGGTTGGAGGTCGACAATTCCGGAGCGAAAAACAACCCGGCAGATTTCAGCGCGGCGTTGAGCTGATCCTTGACCACGCCGGCCTGCACACGCACCCAACGCTGCTCAACGTTGATTTCCAGAATACGGTTCATGTGCCGCGACAGGTCGACGACGATGCCGTCGGTCAGCGATTGGCCGTTGGTGCCGGTGCCGCCGCCACGCGGGGTGATCACCACTTGCTGAAACGCTGGTTCGGCAATCAGTCGCGCGACTCGCGCCACATCCTCGGCATCCATCGGAAATACCGCCGCTTGCGGCAGACGCTGATAGATCGAGTTATCGGTCGCCAACACCACGCGACTGGCGTAATCGGCGCTGATTTCCCCACGAAAGCCACTGGCCTTCAGGGCTTTGAGGAACTGCTGATAATCAGTGGTCAGGGCTTTGGCGGGGGACAGCTGGGCAATCATCGGTCAGGTTATCTCGGTCAAAATCAGGCTATGTGGCGGTGAACAGTTGTACGCAACGAATGATTGCGTCAGGCTCCGCCATCTAATGGTGCCCATGTTCATTGCTGGCCGACGCTGGGACAACCGTAAATTCGACCCGCTATTGATGACTTTTACGAATGAATCCGCGCACGCTCACCCCTTCCATGTCGTTATTGCTGGCCTTCGAGGCAGCAGCACGCCATGAAAGCTACACCCGCGCCGCCCATGAGCTGTCGCTGACACAGAGTGCGGTCAGCCGTCAGGTGCAGATTCTTGAGAAGATGCTCGGCATGCGCCTGTTCAGCCGTGAGGGCCGCAAAGTGGTGCTGACCGATGTCGGGCGCATGTATCAGCGTGAACTCTCGGAGGCACTCGGACAGATTCGCAGCGCGACGTTGCAGGCGATGGCGTTCGGTTCGGGCATTCACAGTTTGCGCCTGGCGACGTTGCCGACGTTTGGCTCGAAATGGCTGTTGCCGCGCCTCAAGGATTTCTACACCGCGCATCCGGGGATGACCGTACATTTGCATTCGCGCATCGAAGCGATCGACTTTGATACCAGCGAAATCGACGCCGCGATTTGTGTGGGTGGCGGGGAGTGGCCGGGCTTGACCGCCCTGCCCCTGCATACCGAAGAACTGGTGGTGATTGCCAGCGCGCAGTTATCAAAGGCCGAGCGCGATGACGCCGAAGCGCACATCGCCGGGCAACTGCTGCTCAATGTCAGCAGTAATGCGCAGGCGTGGACGGAATGGTTCAGCCATCACAGCCTGCCGCACCGCAGCATGCGCATCGGCCCTAGTTTTGAAATGACCTCGCATTTGATTCAGGCGGTGCGAGCGAATATTGGCGTAGGGCTAGTGCCGCGGATTCTGGTGGAAGAGGAACTGTTGAAGGGTGAATTGCTGCAACTGGGCGAGCCGATTACCAGTCGGCGCAGCTATTACCTGGTGTATCCGCCGCGTAATGAGACGCTGCCGTCGTTGAAGGCGTTTCGGGATTGGTTGGTGGAGACACTTTAAGCGTGATGTGTTGTCAGTGAGTCCGCCTTCGCGAGCAAGCTCAGCTCCCACAAGAGGTAAGCGGCGCTCACAATTTCATTGTAGGAGCCGAGCTTGCTCGCGAAGAGGTCAGTCCGGACAACCTACAATTCGCGGCATGACCGCTATTGACCTGTCGAATGTCACCCCTTCAGCGGCGGCGGGCCACTGGGTGCTTTAGGCAATGCATTCGCCACCGGCTTGCCATCCTTTGTATAACGACGCGCCACCCACTCTGGCATTGGTTGCGGTGCTCTGGCTGTCATAGCGAACTCTCCAATTTCGGGCCGAACTCGACCCACTTGACCTTGCCGGAATCTATCAGCAAATACTCGGCGCCAAAAGGCACCTCTGTTCCATCGGCGTCCAGCCAACAGGGGTTTTGCATCACAAACTGGCCACTATTGGATTCCGGCGGCCACTCCACCGGCCAGCCAAAAACGCGCCTTTCATCGGTCAAGTGCAGGGTGACAAGGCGATGGTGCTGGGCAAAAATGCTGAACCATTCGCTGGGGTAGGAAGTTTGTTTCGTGACGTTTCTACTGCGCAGCCAACTGTGCAATTGGTCATTGGTTGCCAGATAACAGGAAAGCAATCCCAGCGTTATCGACACGACAAAAGCCCACACCGTCTCAGCCCTCGCATCCCATTGCCCTACAGAAAATCCCTTCGCGCCAACCCATAAACAGACAGATCCAACCCCCAACACAGCCCCTTGAATCACAAATGTGAAAATCAGCGCCTGCACAATCTGCCCGAACGTATCCGGACGCTTGAACGCCGTCAGCGAGTAGAAAATCCACGCTGACAGAAATCCGGGAATCAGATACTGCAACAACGGAATAACTTCTTTGACCAGATCATCCATGATCCGAGGCTCCTTGAAAGACATGCAGGCCCATTCATAGCCCCGCGATCCAAAGCCTAGTCGACGCAGAAAATACGCCCGCCCCCAACTGTCACATCTCGTTGCGCGCTTTTTTGGCAGGCAAAAAAATCCCGCTTTTGTAAGCGGGATTTTTTACAGGCTCAGAATTACGCAACCACAGGAATCATCGGATCCGCCGCCGCCAGCGCACTCACGCGATCAGCCGCGGGTGGATAAATCCACTGGGTGTTGATCTGCGTCTTCAGGGTTTTGCCTTCCTGCTTGACCAGTTTCACCTGACGATCCCAGCCCTCGGTGTACACCGCGCCCCAAGCACCGAGATCCAGGCAGGTCACGTATTTCGGCTGGCTGTACGGCGTCGGGTCGATACCGAGAATCTGCGCAACGACGTTGTTGCCAGCATGACGACCCAATGAAATCGCGTGCTGGCAGGTCATCAGCGCGAAATTACCGAGGTCGTCGGTGGCGGCGTGGGCGACATCGCCGGTGGCAAAAATATCGTCCTGACCGATGACTTTCAGGTTCGCATCAACGTGCAAGCGACCTTGTTTATCGCGTTCGGCAGGGATCTGCTCGGTCAACGAACTGGCGCGCACGCCGGTCGTCCAGACCACGGTTTTTGCCGCGATGTGTTGACCGTCCGACAGCGTCACGCCATTAGCATCGACCGACTGCACCGAGACACCCAGACGCCATTCAACGCCCAGTTCTTCACTCGCCTCAAGGATGGAATGGCTGATTTCTTCACCCATTGCGGCGCCGATCTTCTGCCCGCGATCAACGATGATCACGTTGATATCGGCTTCCTCGCCGAGAATCTCGCGCAGGCGGCTCGGCATCTCGGTTGCCGTTTCAATGCCGGTGAAACCGCCGCCCGCGACCACCACTGTGTTGCGCGCCTTGCTCGACGGTTGATCTCTGAGGGATTTCAAATGGGTTTCCAGACGCATCGCCGCTTCGATCTGGTCAACGTCAAACGCATGTTGCGCCACACCCGGCGTGGCCGATTGCGCCAGACCGCTGCCGGAAGCCAGTACCAGTTTGTCGAAGTGGAAGACTTGTTGTTGCCCGGCCGTATCGGTGTAGCCAACGGTTTTTGCCGGGACATCGATGGTGTCCGCGGCGCCTTTGATGAAGTGAACGCCGACTGCTTCGAACAGTTCATCCAGCGGTGCCGCCAGTTTATGAGCGTTCGGCTCATAGAAACGCGGACGCACACGCAGCTCGGCTTGCGGGGCCAGAACGCTGATTTCAACATCATCACGTCCATGCAGATCGACCAGACGTGTCGCGCTCAGTGCCGACCACATACCGCCAAAACCTGCGCCGATAACCAGAATCTGCTGCTTCATTGTGTTTCTCCAGAAAAAGCCAAGCCGTTGAAAGAGGTGAAACGAATTTCGCCGGAGGCTCGTCGTCGCCACTCCGATAGCGCCGACTCTATTGGTCGGATATAAAACCAACAAGTCAGATTATTCGATGGTTTTAATCGAATAAACTGATCAAGCCAGATGATAAGCATCCGCCAAAAATAGCCATTTTTGCTGCTTTCAAGCACATAAAGAACAAAATCAGTCCAAGCAGACAGATTGCCGAGCCTCCCTCAGGCTGATAATATTTACGACAACTTAAGTCGGAGATAAAAATGTCTCTTTACAGCGCAGGCGTCGAATACGGCATTCATTGCCTGGCATTTTTGGTGGGCAATGGTGGTGACTCTCGCGAGGCCAGCGTGCGCGACCTCGCCGAGTTGCAAGGCGTGCCAGTCGAATATCTGGCGAAGATTTTTACCAAACTTGCCAAAGGCAAATTGGTGGTAGCAAGTGAAGGCGTGCGTGGTGGGTTCAGCCTGGCGCGACCGGCCGATGAAATCACCCTGCTCGACATCGTCAACGCCATCGATGGACGCAAGAATATTTTCGAATGCCGCGACATCCGGGGGCGTTGCGCCCTGTTTGAAGGCAATCCGCCGGAGTGGGCCACCGAAGGCACCTGCTCGATTCACGGCGCGATGATGACCGCGCAAAAGCGCATGGAAGAAGCCCTCGCCCAGCAAACCATTCTCGATATCGCGAGAAAAGTCGGGCGCAAGGCCCCGGCGGAATTCGGCCAGCAAGTGGAAGACTGGATTCAGGATCGCCGCGAGAAGAAAGGCAATGTCGGCACCATCGCGCTGACCGACATTACTGACTGACCAAGCGCCCAATAAAAAAGCAGAAACCGAGGTTTCTGCTTTTTTTTCATCCGGGAACGCCGTTACAGGCAGTCACGCACCGATTTGCGCAACGAGCCGGACTTGGCCCAGGGCGGCCCCTGATACAGCGAGACGCGGCTACCGTCCTTGTATTTGACGATATCGAGAATCTCGTCAGCCGTGATGATGCTCGGCGCGGTGATGCGATAACCGTTGGAAATCGACGTTTGCGATGTCTTGGAAACGTCCTGCTGCCACAGCGGCAAAATGCACGCGGCGTAGTCTTTGGGCGTTTTTTCGCTGGTCTTGCTGAGATTGGGTTCACCCGGAACCAGTGACGCCGGCAAGGAGCAACCTGCCAATACCGCCAACGTCAAACTTCCGATCCATATCCGCATGGGTGCTTCTCTAATCTGAAAAAAAGCGAATGTAACGTGTAACTGGTTACACATCCATCGTGGCATTGCGCCGTTGATGCGCTTTCGACAAATTTTCACAACCGCTCAGCTTAATGACAGCATCGCTCCGCCCCACCGGCGAAAATACGACTACTCTTTTTTACCGAGAATATTCTGGAGGTGATCATGCGGCTCAATGAATACGAACACGAACTTCAACGCGACCTGCAAGCCGTCGCATCGGATCTGAGATGGTCAGCGGTCGACCTCAAACGTATCGCCGAACAATTGCGCAAATCGGGCAACGAGGCTGACGCGCAAACGGTGCTGCGCTCTTGCGAAGTGCTGCAAAGCGACGAAGAGCGGCTGCAACTTTATGCCAAGGAAGTGAAGGCACGCGCAATCAGCCGAACCAAAGTCCACTGACACTTGTGGCGAGGGAGCTTGCTCCCGCTGGGTCGCGAAGCGGCCCTCGCTCTTTATCCTGAAAGCAGGTTCTGCTACGCAGTCCAGCGGGAGGAAACTCCCTCGCCATAATTCAGCTAACGTTGTGACTTTGCGCTTTCACCGAGCGTTTTCTGTAGCCAGGAAGTGCTGCGGCATACGCCAGCGCCTCCTCTCTGCTGGCAAATGACGCCAGTCGATCACCTTGCGTGCAAACCCGCCAAGGGCCGTTGTTCACGCTGAGTACGTCATAGCCGTTCATGTGCATCTTGTTCAACATGGGCATGCTCATGGGTACCTCCTTTTGCAACACGGTTATTCAGCTTCACGCTTTTAACCTTACACCCTGATTTACTGGAGTGGCCGACCGCCCGGCAGCCAACAATCAGGCACTTTCGATGCAGAACAATACTCAACATCTACAGGGAACCTTTTAACAATGGCCCGGCTCGAATATTGCAGTTTTATTTCGTTTTTGTGACAACCGGTAAACAGGTAACAGATGAAAGTACGCGCCACCGTCATTTGCGAGCAGGATCGCCATATCCTCCTGGTTCGCAAACCCAGATGTTGCTGGACATTGCCCGGCGGCAAAGTCGAGCCTGGGGAAACCAAAGCCGCTGCGGCTGTGCGCGAATTGCATGAAGAAACCGGGCTGGAAGCCGAAGACGTTTTGTACTTGATGGAGTTACAGAGCGGCCGCACGCAACATCACGTCTACGAGGCCTCGGTACTGAACATTGAGGAAGTGCGTCCACAGAATGAAATCAGCGATTGCATGTGGCATCCGCTGAACGCAGTGCAGAATCTGAAAACCAGCGACGCGACGTTGCGCATCGTTCAGGCGTTTCAGCGGCGCTTATGACGGCTTAACCGGCGAAGGCCCGGCGCCCGGCGCTGATTTCCGTGCGCAATTCACCGATGAAGTTGGAAATGTCACGGATGGTGACGAGGTGTTCCGGGGAAACGCCATTGAGCTGCAACTTGATGTCGCCGCTGGCCGGCTCACTCACCTTGATCTGTAGCAGTCCCTGCGTCGAAATGCAGTTGCATGTGAACCCCGGAAACCCGGATTCGACAATGCGGCAAATGTCCGTAATGGCAAGCATGGGGCACGCCTCGCAGGCGATGAGTCGGTCGACCCGTAGAGCATAGATGAGCGTTTTGAAATCCGCCGCCCCGAAAAATGCCAACTCCCTCACATTTTTCGGGCGACTTTAATCAGCATCACGAACCCAGATCCAGTTCCAGATCCCCGGCAAATGCACCGGCTGAGAACTTTGCTGAACCGTGCGTGCCAGCGCGGCTTTTTCCAGTGCTGCGTGATCGACATAAAACGGCTGATCCGCCAACGGCACGCCCGTCGCCGCCGCACTGTCGAGCAGGATCTGCAGATATTCGCGCGTATGCCGAGCGGTGTAGCGGTTCAGATCATGGAAAGTCACCACCACCGGAATCACGCCATCCACCACCGGAAACTCTCCGTGCGCGATCTGCTCACGCACTTCCGACAACTGCCGCAGCATGTTCGCACGACGCCTCGGGCTGGCATTGAAGCCCCAGATCTTGCCGTCATTGGCGCTTAAATCGGTCAACAACACGTGTAAGCCATGCTGCTGATACGCGGCGAAAGTACGTTTGTCGTAATTCCAGAATGGTGGACGCAGCAGTTTCGGCGGCGCGCCGCTAATCGCGGCAATGTCTGCCATGCCATTGCTCAACGATTCTTCAAGTTCTTGCGGGCTCAGCGAACGATGATTGGTGTGCCAGTGGGTTGCGGTGTGGAACGCGAGGATATGACCTTCATCGTGTTCGCGACGCATGATGCCGCGACCGATCTCACTGTTACCGGCCCTCGGCGCGCGGGTCTGCACGAAAAATACCGCTTTGATGCCCGGCTGAATCGGGTTGTCCTTGAGGCTATCGAGCACCGTCGCCGACGGATTCCAGAAACTCGAAGCACTGGGGCCATCATCGAAGGTCAGCAAAAAACGCACCGGCGCCTGCGCTTTCAGCTGTGTTTCGGTTTGCGCGGTCAATTCGATGGGCGCGGCAATGCAGCCAGCCAGCCCGAAAGCGATGGCCGCCGCACAGAATATTTTGAATAGCGATGTCATGTTTTGCCTTGAGCCCGACCGTTGCCGTCATATTGTCGATTGGCAAAACTCCCTCGCCCTTATCCATCCCTGCGCTCCGATCCGCGAGCCGAGGTTGGATAAGGTACACAGGGTTTGGTTCCGGCGCTTGCTCAGTGCGCCAACGCTTGCTGAAACGAGGTGTCGATAATGCCGGCGGTGGCCAGTGGCGTCGGCAGTGCCTTGACCTTGAACAGGAAGTCCGCAGTGCTTTGCAGATCCGTCGCTGCCTGCTGATCCACCGGGCCGACCGTCATGTGCGCCTGGCGCAACCAGTGCCGCGAAACCTGTTGATCGAGATTGGCCTTCTTCGCCCACAGGTCGGCGTACTCATCGGTATGACTGTCGACCCACGCCCGCGCCAGTTTCAAACGTCCAAGGAAATCGGCGATGGCTTCACGTTTACTGTCGATCGACGGTGTCGACGCGGCGATGGCACTGAGCCCCGGCATCAGGTTTTTTGCGGTCAGGATTGGCCGTGCGCCCGAAAAAACAATCTGCTGAGAAATATACGGTTCCCACACCGGAAACGCGTCGATGCTGCCCTGCGGCAACGCGGCGGCTGCATCGATCGGCATCAATTTGACGAAGTCGACGTAGTTCTCCGGCAGACCGCCCTGCTCCAGCGCGCGCAAGGTCAACTGCTGACTCCAGGCACCGGGCCAATAGGCGACTTTTTTACCCTTCAGATCAGCGATGGTTTTCACCGGGGAATCCTTCGGCACCAGCAACGCAATGGTGTCGGGGTTTTGCCGCGACACACCGATCAGCTTTACCGGCGCCTGCTTGGCTGCCAGAAACAGAAAGCCTGAATCACCTAAAAAGCCCAGATCCAGCGAGCCGGTTTGCAGGGCTTCAGCCAGCGGCGCGGCGGCCTGGAAATGTTTCCAGTCGACCGTATAGGGCGCGTCTTTCAACACGCCGGACGCTTCAATAGAGGCGCGGATGTTGTAGTAATTCTGATCGCCGATATGCAGGACGACTGGCTCGGCCGCGTGGGAAAGTGGTGAAGCAAACAGTGCCGCAGTCAGCGCACTGCGTAGGAATCGGGAAAGCTTCATGGCGAGTCCTGCAAAAGGGATTTGCATAGACCATAACGCTCTTAATATTCAGTTTTGAAATTCGATTAATGCATAAGCTCATCACTGTCGTTTCCAACTGTTCGTGGCGCAACAGTGGCTCGGCATGCTGTTCACCAGGCAACAGTTTAAAACGAGCAAACCAGCGAAAAACCCAATAAATACGGGCTAAAACGGATATGGCACAGAGCCTGCAATATTCCATTCATGCAGGAAGCATTCGCTAAAAATATCTTTTTGGACATAAGAAATCTGTGCCTTTGCCGGAGCGTTCCCCCATGAAACCGTTCTTCCCGTTCTTACGAATCAAGACGCTGCTGGCTGCGACCGCCATTCTCTTGAGCCTGCAACCGATTGCCCACGCCGCCGAGACCGCGCCGGCCGAAGTGCACCTCGACTACGCCTATTACTCGCCAGTCAGCCTAGTGCTTAAACATTTCGGTTTCCTCGAAAAAGCCCTGCCGCAAACCAAAGTCAGTTGGGTGCTCAGCCAAGGCAGCAACCGGTCATTGGAATACCTCAACAGTGGCGGCGTCGATTTTGCTTCCAGCGCCAGCCTCGCCGCTGTGCTGAGCCGCGCCAATGGCAGCCCGATCAAATCCGTTTACGTGTACAGCCGTGCCGAATGGACAGCGTTGGTGGTGCGCAAAGATTCGCCGTACCAGACCGTTGCCGACCTCAAGGGCAAGAAAATCGCTGCCACCAAAGGCACCGATCCATACCTGTTCACCTTGCGCAGCCTGCAACAGGCCGGGCTGAAAAAAGACGACGTTGAGCTGGTGCACCTGCAACATCCGGACGGTCGCACTGCACTGGAAAAAGGCGACGTCGACGCCTGGGCCGGCCTCGATCCGCACATGGCCGCCAGCCAGGTTCAGGCCGGCTCGCGTTTGCTTTATCGCAACCCTGCCTTTAATAGCTATGGCGTGGTCAGCGTTACCGAGCAGTACGCCAAGGAGCATCCGCAAACCATCGACACCGTGATCAAAGCCTACGAGCAGGCGCGGGAATGGGCGCTGAAAAATCCTGATGAATTCGCCGCCCTCCTCGCCAAAGAATCCGGCCTGCCGCTGGACGTGGCCAAACTGCAACTGTCGCGCACCGACCTGAGCAGCCCGCAACTGACCGCCAACGACGTCAGCGCCTCCAAGGCTGCCGCGCCGATTCTGGTATCGGAAGAACTGGTGCGCCGTGGCGTCAATGTCGATCAAGTCATCGATCAATTGCTCGACAGCGGTGTGCAGCAAGCCGTCGCCCGCCAGTAACTGAACAGACTCACCACGAATCCGCGCCCGGCGCGGATTTGTCGTGAGCGGAGCCCTGATCATGACCAGTCACAGCAAAGACCTGCCCGCGCCACTTATTCTGTCGCGACAGCCGAAATCCGTTTCCAACCCGGCATGGCAGCGCCGTCTGAAAGGCCTCGCGTTGCCGTTGCTGATCATCGTCGTGCTGGAAATTATCGTACGCATCGGCTGGCTGCCGTCCTACCAGATGCCGGCACCGAGCGAGATCGCCGTGACGCTTACTGACCTTGCCGAAGGTGCGCTGTGGAAACACATCGGCGCCAGCCTGATTCGTGTGCTGCTGGGTTTCGCCATTGGTGCGAGCCTGGCGCTGGTGTTCGCCGCGTGGGTCGGTTTGAGCCGCGAAGCCGAGGCGTATCTGGAACCGATGTTCGCCGCGTTGCGTTCGATTCCGAGTCTGGCCTGGGTGCCGCTTTTGCTGCTTTGGCTGGGCATCGACGAGACCTCGAAAATCGTCCTGATCGCCATCGGCGCGTTCTTCCCGGTCTACGTCAACGTAGTCGCGGCGATCCGCAATATCGACCGCAAACTGGTGGAAGTCGGGCGTATCTACGGTTTCAGTCGCTTGCAACTGGTGCGGCGGATTCTGTTGCCCGCCGCCCTGCCCGGCCTGTTCACCGGGCTGCGCAGCGGCATGAGTCTGGCGTGGATGTTTCTTGTCGCCGCCGAACTGATCGCCGCAACCAAAGGCCTGGGTTATTTGCTCAGTGACGGCCGCGAAACCTCGCGTCCCGATATCGTGCTGGCCGCGATCATCGTGCTGGCCTTGCTTGGCAAACTCAGCGATGGCTTGCTCGCAGCGCTCGAACGTCGCTGCCTGAGTTGGCGCGACACGTTCACCGGTCAGGGCGCCAAGGATTGAATGACCGTTAGCATCTAAGCTGAAAGCGTCCAACCGGAGGTTCAGCCATGTGCGGAAGACTGTCGCAGTACCGGGGCATCCATGACTTTGTCGCGGTGCTGAGCATTCCCGACGCACTGATCAATCATGTCGGCGATGCCCCGCTTGCGCGTTACAACGCGGCGCCGACCACGTCGCTGGCGATTCTGCATCAGCACGCACAGCAGGTTTACGCCGATACCCTGCGCTGGGGCTGGCGTCCGCATTGGGCCAAGGATCGCGCCGCGCCGATCAATGCGCGGGTCGAGAAAGTCGCCCATGGGCCGTTCTTCCGGGCGATCTGGAAACAGCGCCTGATCGTGCCGGTCGACAACTGGTTTGAGTGGGTCGATGCCGAGGATAAAACCCGACAACCCTGGCTGATTCGTCGGGCGGATCATGGGCCGGTTTTCTGTGCTGCCATCGGGCAATTTCCCACACCAGAAAAACCGGCGCGTGACGACGATGGTTTCGTGATCATCACCGCCGACAGTGCTGGCGGGATGATCGATATTCATGATCGCCGCCCCGTGGTATTCCGCGCTGATTTAGTGCGCGAATGGCTGGATCCAGCGACACCGGCTGAACGCGCTGAGCAAATGTTGCTGTTCGAAGGGGAAAGCAGTGAAGCATTCGAATGGCACAAAGTCGGCAAAGCGGTGGGTAACGTACGCAATCAGGGGCCCAGCTTGATCATCCAGCAGCCCTAAACATCTACCCGAGCCGTGCGTCTATCAATGTAGGAGCTGCCGAAGGCTGCGATCTTTTGATGTTGATTGTAAAAAACAAGATCAAAAGATCGCAGCCTTCGCCAGCTCCTACAGGTGATTCCATATCTTTACAAAGGCTGTTTCACGCTTGAGACAGGCTCTGTAAAACAGTCGTTTGAGCGAACTAACCGCTTGTCTGACATTTCGATCGTCATACATACATTTTCCAGCGCTAAAGCTAGCATGCGCGCCGCCTTCCGATTGGTATACCAATTGACCAAAGAGTCAATAAATCAGGAATCCACTAAAACATTTACAAGCCTTGCAGAGAAATAAGTTGCGCGACGATTTTGCAATCAAACAGGTCGGTGGCCTGGAGTGTGTCTATCTGTCGATGACAGAACGCTTTGAACTCGACTGTTTTATCGGCCACTACATCAAGACCCGAAACCTGCGTGATGTCCCGAATATTGATCGCATCCTGCGCACCACCCTCGAAGGGTATCCCGGCCACCCGCCGGTGATGGTCAACGAGCTCAATGCCTGGATCGACCGAACCTTGGGCTATCGGGCCTCACACCCCGATTTCACGCAGTTGGAAGATCTGTAAAACCACGAAAAAGCCCCTTGAATCAAGGGGCTTTTTTTGGATCAAAATTTGCGATCAGGATCCGACAAGTCCCTGCCTTCATCGCGTTTCCACGTTTGTTCCTTGTGTTTCTCGCGTTCGATCTCTTCTTCGGTCGGTTCGTCTGCGTCATCTTCATCCCGTTGCGGATGTTCTTGCTCAGTCGCCATGCCCACCTCCTGTCACAAGTAAACGGTCATCCTTACAGCGTAGAACAGATTCGCTCAGGCAACTTACAACCACCAACGCAACAAAAAAAAGAACGCCATGCTCAACAACATGCTGAGCAACGTGTTGCGTGTGGCTAGAACAAGGCCAATAGCCACCAATGAACTAAGCAGGTAAGGATTGTCCCACTGCAGATTCAATTGTTTGTCCGGCATGAATACGATTGGCCCGCAGATCGCGGTGAGCATTCCCGGTACGGCAAAGCCGAGAAACTGCCGCGCGTTACTGCTCAGGCGCACCGGCAAACGCGGCTCGAGAAACACGTAACGGTTGAGGAACACCAGAATCCCCATGCCGAAAATCACTGCCCAAACCATCATGTGCGCTCCCGATACAGCTTGTTGCAGATAAATCCTGCGGTCATTCCCGCCAGCCCCGACAACACCAGCGCCGAGCCCCACTGCCAATAACTGAACAGCACCGAACAGAACAGCGAAACTGCCACGCACACCACCGTCGGCACGTTGCGCACGACCGGTGTGATCAGGGCGATGAAAGTGGCAGCGATCGAGAAGTCCAGGCCCAGATGTTCGAGTCCCGGAATGCTGCTGCCGAGGACGATGCCGGCCAGCGTGAACAGGTTCCAGGCGATATAGAACGTCAGGCCGACGCCCAACGCGTACCAGCGATTGAACTGCTGGCGATCGTGTTGACTGGTCAAGGCAAACAGCTCATCGGTGAGCAAAAAACCCAGGCCGATCCGCCAGCGTCCCGGTAACGGCGAAATCACCGAACGCATGCTCATGCCGTAGAGCAAATGCTGTGAGGTCAGCAAAACCGTGGTCAGCAGAATCGAGAAAATCCCCGCGCCGCCCTTGAGCATGCCAATCGCCACCAGTTGCGCGGCACCGGCAAACACAATGCTCGACAAGCCCTGCCCTTGCAGCGGCGTGAGATTGGCTTCGATCGCCATGGAGCCGGCCAGCAGCCCCCAAGGCGCCGTTGCCAGTGATAACGGCATGATCGCCACAGCGCCGCGAAGAAACGCACTGCGCGGTAAAAGTGAGTCAGACATAACGCCCTTCAACCAGAGAAACGGCCGAAGACTGTGCCAGCAATGACTGCTTTTTGGCTTGAACAATCTTGCGCACTTGTGGGAAATCGGCCCGAGTCAGCCGTTCATCGGCCAACTGCTTGCAACGCCTCCATGCTAGCAACATGCTGGCGCTGGATTTTTCCGTTGAAGACTTTTCCGAGACCGTGCCCGCCATGACCGCCATCGACAGCGACGTGTACAAGACCCTGCTGGAATCGACCAAAGCCATTCCGTGGCGAATCGACTGGGCAACCATGACCTTCAGCTACATCGGCCCGCAGATCGAAACCTTGCTCGGCTGGCAGCAAAACAGTTGGGTCGGGGTCAACGACTGGGTCGAACGCATGCACCCGGACGATCGCGATTACGTGGTGGAATTCTGTGTTTCGCAGTCACGCGCCGGCGTCGATCACGAAGCCGATTACCGTGCGTTGACCAGCACCGGCGAATACGTGTGGATCCGCGATGTCGTGCACGTGGTGCGCAAGGACGGTGAAGTTGAGGCGCTGGTGGGGTTCATGTTCGACATCAGCGAGCGCAAGAAAACCGAGGAGCACCTGATACGCCTACAAAAGCAGCTGGAAGAATATTCGTTTCAGGACGGGCTCACCGGGATTGCCAATCGGCGCATGTTCGATACCGTGCTCGAACGCGAATGGGCCACCGCGCAACGCAGTGGTTTGCCACTATCGTTGCTGATCCTCGATATCGATTATTTCAAGCAGTACAACGACCATTACGGCCACATCAAGGGCGACGAATGCCTGCGTCAGGTCGCGAAGACGTTATCGCTGGCGGCCAATCGGCCACGGGACTTTATTGCGCGGATTGGCGGCGAAGAATTCGTCTGGTTGCTACCGGAAACCGATGACGAGTCGGCGCGGCTGGTGGCGCACAAATGCCTGCACCTGATCCGCCAGCAGCAGATCGCCCACGAGCATTCGGCGGTGTCGCCGCTGGTCACCTTGAGTCTCGGGGTTGGCACCACGCAAGTCGCCGTCGGCAGCGATCCGCTGCACTTCGTCGAACAGGTCGACAAGTTGCTGTATCAGGCCAAACACAATGGACGGATGCGCGCCGAGTTCGCTGATTTTCGCACTGACGTGTAAGCACCCGAGCGGCGTAAGATAGCGCCATTCGCAACCACGTCAGGGAGACGACATGTTCTACCGAATCGCAGCCGATGGGCTGGTGCTGTTTCATTTGTGCTTTATTTTGTTCGTGCTGTTTGGCGGGTTGCTGGTGCTCAAGTGGCCACGAACGATGTGGCTGCATTTGCCAGCGGCGGCCTGGGGCGTGGCGGTCGAGGTATTGCACCTGACCTGCCCGCTGACCTACTGGGAAAACCTGATGCGCCACGCCGCCGGGCAGACCGAATACGCCGGCGGTTTTATCGAGCATTACGTCTGGCCGATCATCTACCCGGCCGGCCTCACTCCACAGATTCAACTGGCGCTGGGCAGCGTGGTGCTGGCGGTCAATCTCTTGGTCTACGGGCGCCTGTTCCGCGCATGGAAACTGCGCAGCAAGCAGGCGCTTTAACGCGACGCTTGCTTCAGATTTTCCAGCCAGGCCGGATCCAGACGCGTCTGCTCGGTATCGAGCCCCAGCGTCTGCATCCGCTCTTTATGCGTTTCGACTTCCCGCCACAGTTGCCCATGATCGCTGGAGTTGCCGTCCAGTTCATGCATCTGCGTCAGCCCCAGATGATAGAAGCGCAGCACTTTCATCGCCGTCGGATCGTTCTTCTCCACCGCCGCTGTCACCTGATGCATCACATTGGTGATGCTCATCAGGCTGCGCTTGAGCCGCCAGCTGTACACCGCCGGCGCCATCCAGCTCTGATTCCAGAAGCGCCCACGCAGCAGGGCCGCCGTCAGCAGAAATGCCAGAAACACCCCGCCCACGTTGAATCGCAGGTTATCGCCGCCGGGCTCACCGAACAGCGCGACTGCCACGCTGGAAAACAACATCGCCAGCACCAGGAACAGCACGGCAATGATGATCGTGCTGCGCCGGGTCTGCTGGCGAAAGGTAGCGGCGTCCATCGGCTGAATCTCGAACATCACAAATGACTTCCTTGAGCGACAAAAGGGGCAAACAAAAAAACTCGCCGGCGCATTATCGCCTCCACGAGGGATTTAGCTATGCTGGGGCTCCTTTTCATCTTTTCAGCGTCCAACGGGGACATGGCGGTACAGCGCAGATCGTGCCATCTTCATTCATGGATACACACTATTCGGATGCCATCGCCTAGTCTTGAGATGACATCGTTTTAAGGATCATTGCATGACCCAACGACACGTAATCAATGCCTCGGTCAGCCCGAAAGGCAGCCTGGAAACCCTTTCTCAACGTGAAGTTCAGCAACTGAGCGAAGCCGGATCCGGCAGCACCTACACCCTCTTCCGCCAGTGCGCCCTGGCCATCCTCAACACCGGCGCCCATGTTGATAACGCCAAGACCATTCTCGAAGCCTACAAGGACTTCGAAATCCGCATTCACCAACAGGATCGTGGTGTGCGCTTGGAGCTGCTGAACGCTCCGGCTGACGCGTTCGTCGACGGCGAGATGATCGCCAGTACCCGGGAAATGCTCTTCAGCGCCCTGCGCGACATTGTCTACACCGAAAACGAACTCGACAGCCAGCGCATCGACCTGACCACTTCGCAAGGCATCAGCGACTACGTCTTCCACCTGCTGCGCAACGCGCGCACCCTGCGCCCGGGCGTCGAACCGAAAATCGTGGTGTGCTGGGGCGGCCACTCGATCAACACCGAAGAATACAAATACACCAAGAAAGTCGGCCACGAACTGGGCCTGCGCAGCCTTGATATCTGCACCGGTTGCGGCCCCGGCGTGATGAAGGGCCCGATGAAAGGCGCAACCATCGCCCACGCCAAACAGCGTATTCATGGTGGCCGCTACCTCGGCTTGACCGAGCCCGGCATCATCGCTGCCGAAGCGCCAAATCCGATCGTTAACGAACTGGTGATCCTGCCGGACATCGAAAAACGTCTGGAAGCGTTCGTCCGTGTTGGCCACGGCATCATCATCTTCCCGGGCGGTGCCGGTACGGCGGAAGAATTCCTCTACCTGCTCGGCATTCTGATGCACCCGGACAACGAAGGACTGCCGTTCCCGGTCATTCTCACCGGGCCGAAACATGCAGCACCTTATCTGGAGCAGCTCGACGCCTTCGTTATCGCAACCCTCGGCGAAGCGGCCAAGCAGCACTACGAAATCATCATCGACGACCCGGCTGAAGTGGCGCGGCAGATGACGCAAGGCCTGAAAGCAGTGAAGCAGTTCCGTCGCGAGCGCAACGACGCGTTCCACTTCAACTGGCTGCTGAAGATCGACGAGGGCTTCCAGCGTCCGTTCGATCCGACCCACGAAAACATGGCGAATCTGAAACTGCACCGCGACCAGCCACCGCATGAACTGGCGGCGAACCTGCGTCGGGCGTTCTCGGGGATCGTGGCGGGGAACGTCAAAGACAAGGGCATTCGCTTGATCGAAGAACACGGGCCGTATCAGATCCGTGGTGACGCGGCGATCATGCAACCGCTCGACGCACTGCTCAAAGCCTTCGTCGCCCAGCACCGGATGAAACTGCCGGGCGGCGCGGCGTATGTGCCGTGTTATCGCGTGGTGGCGTAATCCTTTGGGTCACCGCCTGACACTGTAGGAGTGAGCCTGCTCGCGATATCGGTCGTTCATTCAACAAGGTTTTTGAAGCGGACGGCCCCTTCGCGAGCAAGCCCGCTCCCACATTTTGCAATGCATTTCAAAGTGTGGGAGCGGGCTTGCTCGCGAAGAGGTCAGCGCAAACACCCTTAACCCAACAGCCGTAACGCCAAAGCCTTCGCCTGCAACGCCACATCCGTCACCGCCGTACTCTCCCACCACATCCCCCGCAACGGCGGCCCCATCGCAAACAGTCGACTGGCTACACGCCCTTCCGCATCCATCACCGCGCCATCTACTGCCGCAATCCCCAACGCCAACGGCCCTGGTTGCACCAATCCACGCGCGAGCAATTGCTTTGGCAACGGACGCGCCACGCGCCGCCAATCGTATTCGATGCCACTGGAGTTGATCAACGCTGCACCGTGAACCACGGAGGTCTCAACCTCGCCACAGCGTCGGATGCGAATATTCACGCCACCATCAGTTGTCGGCTCTAGCCCTTTAAACGATGCAGCCTGAATACGCAGCCGCCCTTCACCGTGCAACCGCGCCAGCAATTCAGCACTCAACGGCGGCGAACGATGATGATGGCTTTCCCACCATGGCCGCACATGCCGTACGAATTGTCGCCGCTGCACGTCAGTCGCCTGACTCCATAACCGTCCGATATGTGCCCGCACCGTATCAAGCGGTGCCTGCCAATCGATGCCTTGCGCAATCGCCCCACGACAATGCCGGCGCAATTCGCGCAGCAACTGCCGTGGTGTTCGAATGCTGTGATCCTCGGCGAGAAAATCCACCCACGCTGGCGGTTGCAGGCGTACGTGCGGCAGCAAGCCATGGCGAGAAAACACTTCGATCGGCCCGCGATGCCCGGCCTGCTCCAGCGAAACCACCGCATCGACCATGGTCAGGCCGGAGCCAATGATCAGCACGGTGGATTGCGGATCGAGCTGGCGCATGGCCGCGACGTCCCACGGATCCAGCGCAGCGGCGTTGAGCCCACTGGATTCGGTCTGCGACGTGCGCGCGGCAGGAAACATGCCGGTGGCGATGACTGCAGAGGAACCTTGCAGGTTCTGTCCATCGCTCAAAGTGATCTGCACGCAATCTTCGCGCACCTGCAGATCAACAACTTCTGAGCGCACATGCTCGACGATCGAACCATATCGAGCGCCGACCGCCCGGGCTTCGGCCAGACGTTGCTGCACGTAAACACCAAACAACCCGCGCGGCGGGAACAGATCGCTGGTTGGCACATTCTGCTCGGCAGACTCAGGCCAACCGCCCGCCGCGATGTGCTCGGTCAGCCATTGTGTGAGGTCGTCAGGGTTGTCTGGATCAACGCTCATTCGTGCAGCGTTGCCGTTGAGCGTATGGCCCAATTCGACTGCGCTGTAGGCCTCACCCCGACCGAGTTCGGCGCGGGGTTCGATGATCAGGATCTTGCGTTGGCCGGGTAGCCGCAGCAATTGGACTGCCAGCATCGTACCGCTGAGGCCACCGCCGATGATCAGGATGTCTGCATGCGCGGAGTTTACAGTCGTCTGCCCGCTTACGTTTTCTGCCATATCTGCCTGCCCGATTAAAAGCGACGCCACACTTCCTGACAAAGCCAAAGAAGCGTCGAGCCGGTGCGAAAAGCATCTCGCCGGGCAAGCAGGTTAATGGGTAATCGGGGATTCAGAAAGCAGACGCATCAATGACGAGTCAAGGCTCCCAGTTTTCTACTGTGTAATGCCCGGTTGCTGAACGGACATCGGGCTCACCTTTTCTACTGACCCGGTAATAAACGGTCACATGCGCTCCAGGCGGGGGTGGTTTGCTGAACCCGGCAAGGTGCCACTTGATACCATTGTCCACTTGCGACTGCGTGACCACGTAGGGGGTTCTTGTAAATCCTCCGATATGCTCGACATCTACGTTTGGCGTTACTTCGTCGCCCACACGAATGTCTTTTGAAGGTGTAATTACAAACAGCGAATCCTTCAGAAAACCATGCTTGAGAGTTTCATCAGTGGCCTCCGCAATAAAAGGCGGGAGCAGATTTTTTACAAGTGGCTGGAAAATGTATTCTTCTTTAGCGGTCATCGTGGCAATCCCTGTTTTAAGATCGTAGTAGGTATTGGCGAGACGAATTCCTCCAATACCCCAGGTTTTCAGCACCTCCTTACAAATGCCAAGCTAGGGCCGAAACTGGCTAACGTCTACTGTCAGAACTAACAGGTAAGCAGCATTTCCAGACAAACGGTATCCGCCGTCAAATCACCACATTGCGCACAAACCGCGCCGGCACATCCCCGTCATTGCGATAGGTATGCGGCTGATTACTCGCAAACATAAAAAACTCCCCTGTACCAATATGCTGCGGCACGTCGCCGAGCATCAACGTCAGGCACCCTTCAAACACATAAATCTGCTCACTCCAGCCTTCGGCATCCGGTTGCGACGGATACACCTCGCCCGGCGCCAGGCACCATTCCCACTGCTCGACTTCACGGGTGGCGGTGGCTTTGGACAGCAGCACGGCTTTACTGCCCGGCAGCGTGCCGGCCCACGCCAGTTCGTTGATGCGGCTCGGATCGCGCGCATCCGGCGCCTGAATCAGATCGCTGAATGCCACTTCGAGTGCCGCAGCAACGCGGTCGAGCGTGGTCAGGCTGACGTTCTTTTCCCCGGCCTCGATCGCTACCAGCATCCGTCGACTGACTCCGGATTTCTCGGCCAGAGCCGTCTGGCTCATGTCAGCCGCGTGCCGCAGGCGTCGAACATTCTGGCTGACGTGTTGAAGGACGGACGTTCTTGGGGCGGAATCTTTGGGCACTATATTGCTCACTCGGTGAGGTTGGGCAGTATACTGCGCAACGTTGGGCGCATTGTGCGTCCTGCCTTTTATACTGCGCAAGGTCATGACGTCGTTGAACAGCTCCCCCACTTCCCTCCGCTTCTCCAGATTCAGCAAGGCCGAGTGCGTGCTGGTGCTGATTACCATGATCTGGGGCGGCACCTTTTTGCTCGTGCAGCACGCAATGACCGTCAGCGGCCCGATGTTCTTTGTCGGCCTGCGATTTGCCGCAGCGGCGTGCATCGTTGCGTTGTTCTCGTGGCGGCACCTGCGCGACTTGACCCTGTTTGAACTCAAGGCCGGCGCCTTTATTGGCGTGGCGATCATGCTCGGTTACGGCCTGCAAACGGTTGGCTTGCAAACGATCCCGAGCAGCCAGTCGGCGTTCATTACCGCGTTGTACGTGCCGTTCGTGCCGCTGCTGCAATGGCTGGTGCTGGGACGGCGGCCAGGGTTGATGCCGAGCATTGGCATCATGCTGGCGTTCACCGGTTTGATGTTGTTGTCGGGGCCGTCGGGGGCTTCGTTGAATTTCAGTCCGGGTGAAATTGCCACACTGATCAGCGCCATCGCGATTGCCGCCGAGATTATTTTGATTAGCACTTACGCGGGGCAGGTGGATGTGCGCCGGGTGACGGTGGTGCAACTGGCGACGACGTCGGTGCTGTCGTTCCTGCTGGTGGTGCCCACGGGCGAATTGATCCCGGAGTTTTCCTGGACGTTGCTGGTGACTGCATTGGGCCTGGGCGCTGCGAGTGCGGCAATTCAGGTGGCGATGAACTGGGCGCAGAAGAGCGTTTCGCCGACGCGGGCGACCTTGATCTATGCCGGTGAGCCGGTGTGGGCCGGGATCGTCGGGCGGATTGCTGGCGAGCGGTTACCGGCGATTGCGCTGGTCGGGGCTGGTTTGATTGTCGCGGCGGTGATTGTCAGTGAGTTGAAGAGCAAGGGTAAGGTTGTCGAAGTAGAAGCTGAGCTGGAGCGGGAAACTCAGGGTTGATCATCAATATTTTTAGCGTCTGAACCTTCGCTTTCGCGAGCAAGCCCGCTCCCACATTGGAATGTATTTCAAAATGTGGGAGCGGGCTTGCTCGCGAAAGGGCCAGCAGCCACAACATCCACCCTCCCGAAACAATGCCAAACCGAAATATTCAGACTACTTTGTAGGATTCTGAGACATCCTGGCGTTTGGTGATCGGGGAGCTGGCACGTATGATGCTTCACAAACTTCCGCAGATTAGAAGCCTATGTCCCTGATAGTTCTACTGCTTCTGCCATTCATTGGCAGCTGTCTGGCAGCGGTGCTGCCACACAACGCGCGTAACACCGAATCCCTGTTGGCAGGTCTGGTCGCTCTGATCGGTACCGTCCAGGTCGCGATGCTGTACCCGCAAATCGCCCACGGCGGCGTCATTCGCGAAGAGTTCATGTGGCTGCCCAGCCTCGGTCTGAACTTCGTTCTGCGCATGGACGGCTTCGCCTGGCTGTTCTCGATGCTGGTGCTCGGCATCGGCACACTTGTTTCTTTATATGCCCGTTATTACATGTCGCCGGATGACCCGGTGCCGCGCTTCTTCGCGTTTTTCCTGGCGTTCATGGGCGCCATGCTCGGCTTGGTGATCTCGGGCAACCTGATCCAGATCGTATTTTTCTGGGAGCTGACCAGCCTCTTCTCGTTCCTGCTGATCGGCTATTGGCACCACCGCGCCGACGCCCGACGTGGCGCCTACATGGCGTTGATGGTCACCGGTGCCGGCGGGTTATGCCTGCTGGCGGGGGTCATGATTCTCGGCCATGTCGTTGGCAGCTATGACCTCGACAAGGTCCTGGCCGCCGGCGATCTGATTCGCGCACACGCCCTCTACCCTATCCTCCTGCCCCTCATCCTTATCGGCGCACTCAGCAAAAGTGCGCAGTTCCCGTTCCACTTCTGGCTGCCCCACGCGATGGCGGCGCCGACCCCGGTTTCTGCTTATCTGCACTCGGCGACCATGGTCAAGGCCGGGGTCTTCCTGCTGGCGCGCCTGTGGCCGTCGCTGTCCGGCAGCGAAGAATGGTTCTACATCGTCAGCGGCGCCGGTGCCTGTACGCTGCTGCTCGGCGCGTATTGCGCGATGTTCCAGAACGATCTCAAGGGCTTGCTGGCCTACTCGACCATCAGCCACCTCGGTCTCATTACCTTGCTGCTGGGCTTGAACAGTCCGCTGGCCGCCGTCGCGGCGGTGTTCCACATTCTCAACCACGCCACGTTCAAGGCCTCGCTGTTCATGGCCGCGGGCATCATCGACCACGAAAGTGGCACCCGTGACATCCGCAAACTCAGCGGCCTGATCAAACTGATTCCCTACACCGCGACCCTGGCTATGGTTGCCAGCGCCTCGATGGCGGGCGTGCCGTTGCTCAACGGCTTCCTGTCGAAAGAGATGTTCTTCGCCGAAACCGTGTTCATCAACGCCACGGCCTGGGTAGAAATGTCGTTGCCGATTGTCGCGACCATCGCCGGCATGTTCAGCGTCGCTTACTCACTGCGCTTCACCGTTGATGTGTTCTTCGGCCCGCCGGCCACCGACCTGCCGCACACCCCGCACGAACCGCCGCGCTGGATGCGCGCGCCGGTTGAATTGCTGGTCTTCACTTGCCTGCTGGTGGGGATTTTCCCGGCGCAAATCGTCGGCCCGCTCCTCGCCGCTGCGGCGCTGCCCGTGGTCGGCGGCGTGCTGCCGGAATACAGCCTGGCGATCTGGCATGGCCTGAATGCGCCGATGATCATGAGCCTGATCGCAATGTCCGGCGGCATCGTTCTGTACCTGCTGCTGCGCAAGCAGTTCAAACTTGGCCGCTTCAAGTACCCGCCACTGGTGGGACGCTTCAACGGCAAGCGCCTGTTCGAACGCAGCCTGGTAGTGATGATGCGCATGGCCCGGCGCGTCGAGCGACGTCTGGGCACCAAGCGTCTGCAGATGCAATTGTTCCTGATGGTGCTGGCCGCGGTGCTCGCCGGTCTGATCCCGATGCTGCACAGCACGCTGAGCTGGGGCGACCGGCCGAAGATCCCCGGCTCCATCGTCTTCGTGACCCTGTGGTTGCTGGCGATCGCCTGTGCCCTCGGTGCCGCTTGGCAGGCCAAGTATCACCGTCTCGCCGCCCTGACCATGGTCAGCGTTTGCGGCCTGATGACCTGTGTGACCTTCGTCTGGTTCTCCGCACCGGATCTGGCGCTGACGCAACTGGCTGTTGAAGTGGTCACCACGGTGCTGATCCTGCTTGGCCTGCGCTGGCTGCCACGACGGATCGAAGAGGTGTCGCCGTTGCCAAGCACCCTGCGCAAGGCCCGCATTCGTCGTCTGCGCGACTTGTTGCTATCGATTGCCGTCGGCGGCGGCATGGCGCTGCTGTCCTACGCGATGCTCACGCGACAAACGCCGAATGACATTTCCTCGTTCTACCTCAGCCGGGCCATGCCCGAGGGCGGTGGCAGCAACGTGGTCAACGTGATGCTGGTGGATTTCCGTGGTTTCGACACCCTCGGTGAAATCACCGTGCTGGTCGCCGTGGCGCTGACCGTGTTCGCCCTGCTGCGCCGCTTCCGCCCACCGAAAGAAAGTATGCAGTTGCCGGCTCAGCAACGCCTGCTGGCACCCGACGTGGTCACCGATCTGGTCAACCCGCGTTCGGCCAGCGACACCGCGCTCGGTTTCATGATGGTGCCGGCGGTGCTGGTACGCCTGCTGCTGCCGATTGCGCTGGTGGTGTCGTTCTACCTGTTCATGCGCGGGCACAATCAGCCAGGCGGCGGTTTTGTTGCCGGTCTGGTGATGTCGGTGGCGTTCATCCTGCAATACATGGTCGCCGGCACGCAGTGGGTCGAGGCGCAAATGAGCCTGCGACCGTTGCGCTGGATGGGCACCGGTTTGCTGTTCGCCACCGTCACCGGTTTGGGGGCGATGCTGGTCGGCTATCCGTTCCTGACCACGCACACCTGGCATTTCAGCTTGCCGGTGCTGGGTGACATTCATATCGCCAGCGCGCTGTTTTTCGACGTCGGCGTATACGGCGTGGTGGTTGGGTCGACGCTATTGATCCTCACCGCCCTCGCCCACCAATCGGTGCGGGGTCACAAGACCGCATCGCTGCCCAAATCCGTCGCCAGCAAAGGAGCCGTCTGATGGAAGAAGTCATCGCAATCGCCATCGGCGTCCTCGCCGCGTCCGGCGTCTGGTTGATCCTGCGGCCACGGACGTTCCAGGTGGTTATGGGCCTGTGCCTGCTGTCCTACGGCGTCAACCTGTTCATCTTCAGCATGGGCAGCCTGTTCATTGGCAAGGAGCCGGTGATCAAGGACGGTGTGACTCAGGATTTGCTGCACTACACCGACCCGCTGCCACAGGCGCTGGTGCTGACAGCAATCGTTATCAGCTTCGCCATGACCGCGCTGTTCCTCGTCGTTCTGCTCGCTTCGCGCGGCTTGACCGGCACTGACCACGTTGATGGCCGGGAGCCTAAAGAATGATGGCGATGACTCACCTGATCGCCGCACCGATTCTGCTGCCGCTGCTGACCGCCGCCATCATGTTGATGCTCGGCGAGCGGCACCGGCCGCTGAAGGCGAAAATCAACCTGTTCTCCAGCCTCGTCGGATTGTTCATTTCGGTGATGCTGCTGCAATGGACGCAAACCACCGGCGTGCCCGGCTCCATCGGTGTGTACCTGCCGGGCAACTGGCAGGCACCGTTCGGCATAGTCCTGGTGGTCGATCGACTGTCGGCGCTGATGCTGGTGCTGACCGGTATTATCGGCGTCAGCGCCCTGCTCTTCGCGATGGCGCGTTGGGACGGCGCCGGTTCGAGTTTCCACGCGCTGTTCCAGATTCAGTTGATGGGCCTGTACGGCGCGTTCCTCACGGCGGATCTGTTCAACCTCTTCGTGTTCTTCGAAGTCTTGCTCGCCGCGTCTTATGGCCTCTTGCTGCACGGCTCGGGTCGGGCGCGGGTGTCGTCAGGGCTGCATTACATCTCGATCAACCTGTTGGCCTCGTCGCTGTTCCTGATCGGCGCGGCGCTGATTTACGGCGTCACCGGCACGCTGAACATGGCGGATCTGGCGCTGAAAATTCCGCTGGTGCCGGAAGCCGACCGTGGCTTGCTGCATGCGGGCGCGGGCATTCTCGCTGTCGCGTTTCTGGCCAAGGCCGGCATGTGGCCGCTGAACTTCTGGCTGGTGCCGGCCTATTCCTCGGCCAGTGCGCCGGTCGCGGCGATGTTCGCGATCATGACCAAGGTCGGCGTTTATACCCTGCTGCGTCTGTGGACGCTGCTGTTCTCCGGGCAGGCCGGTGCTTCGGCGTACTTCGGCGGCGAATGGCTGATCTACGGCGGCATGGTGACCATCGCCTGCGCCGCGCTGGCGATTGTCGCGGCGCAACGTCTGGAGCGCATGGCCAGCCTGAGCATTCTGGTGTCGGCAGGGATTCTATTGTCGGCGGTCGGTTTCGCTCAGCCGAACCTGATCGGCGCGGCGCTGTTTTATCTGGTCAGCTCGACGCTGGCCTTGAGCGCACTGTTCATGCTGGCAGAGTTGATCGAACGTTCGCGCTCGGCCAACGAAATCCCGCTGGAAGACGAAAGCGACATGCTGCCGCGCCCGCAAGAATCCTTGCAACCGCCCAAAGGCATCAACCTCGACGACGAGCAAAAAGCCGTGGTCGGCCAGGTCATCCCGTGGACGATGGCGTTTCTCGGCTTGAGCTTCATCGCCTGCGCCCTGCTGATCATCGGCATGCCGCCGCTGTCCGGGTTTATCGGCAAACTCAACCTGATCAGCGCCCTGCTCAATCCGTTGGGACTGGGTGCCGGAGAGCCGATTTCGATGGCCGCATGGGCATTGCTGGCATTGCTGATTCTTTCTGGGCTGGGCTCGTTGATGGCGTTCTCGCGCTTGGGTATTCAGCGTTTCTGGACGCCTGAGGAACGACCTTCGCCGCTGCTGCGCAAACTCGAATGCGCGCCGATTTTCCTGCTGCTGGGTTTGAGCATCGTCCTCACCTTTAAGGCTGAGCCGCTGATGCGTTTCACCCAGGCCACCGCCGATGCGCTGAACAATCCGCAGCAGTACGTGATGGCGGTGCTGGGCACCCGCGCCGTACCAAGTCCGGAAGCCAAAGCGGCGATGCTGGAGGTGCAGCCATGAAGCGTATCTTTCCTGCACCGTTGCTGTCGCTGGCGCTGTGGCTGCTATGGCTGGTGCTGAACCTGTCGGTCAGCCCGGGCAATCTGCTGATCGGTGCGATCCTCGGTTTTTGCGCACCGCTGATGATGCGCAAATTACGGCCAAAGCAGGTGCGCATTCGTCGTCCGCTGACAATTCTGCGCCTGCTATTGGTGGTAGGACGCGACGTGGTGGCTTCCAACCTGATCGTGGCCTGGGGCGTACTCAACGCCGGGGGCCGCCCACCTCGCTCCGGGTTTATCAAAGTGCCGCTGGATCTGCGCGACGCCAACGGTCTGGCTGCGCTCGCGGCAATCTGCACCGTGGTGCCCGGCACGGTGTGGTCGGAACTGGCGCTGGATCGCAGCATTCTGTTGCTGCACGTTTGGGATCTGGATGACGAGGTGCAATTCATCGAGCACTTCAAAACCACGTACGAGCGGCCGTTGATGGAGATCTTCGAATGAGCCCATTACTGTCGAACGCGATTTTGTTGACGCTGTTCCTGTTTTCGCTGGCCATGGTGCTGACGCTGATTCGCCTGTTCAAAGGCCCCTCGGCGCAGGATCGGGTACTGGCGCTGGATTACCTGTACATCGTCGCGATGCTGATGATGCTGACGCTGGGCATTCGCTATTCCAGTGACACGTATTTCGAAGCGGCGCTGCTGATCGCGCTGTTCGGCTTCGTCGGCTCGTTTGCCCTGGCGAAATTCCTGCTGCGTGGCGAGGTGATCGAATGAATGCTGAATTGTCTCTTTGGGTCGAGATTCCGGTGGCGATCCTGCTGGTGCTCAGCGGTGTGTTTGCGCTAATTGGTGCGACCGGATTGCTGCGGATGAAGGATTATTTTCAGCGCATGCACCCACCGGCACTGGCTTCGACGTTGGGCGCGTGGTGTGTGGCGCTGGCTTCGATTATTTGCTTCTCGGCGCTGAAATCGGGCCCGGTGCTGCACGCGTGGTTGATCCCGATTTTGCTGGCGATCACGGTGCCGGTGACCACGTTGCTGCTGGCGCGGGCGGCGTTGTTTCGCAAGCGTATGGCGGGGGATGATGTGCCGGCCGAGGTGAGTAGTCGGCGGACTGAGGGTGGAAGCTGAGTTTTTTGTTGTCTGGGCTGGCCCCTTCGCGAGCAAGCCCGCTCCCACATTTGAAATGCATTCCCCTGTGAGATTGAGCCAACTGCACACAACATCAGCTTTGGAATGCATTCCCCTGTGGGAGCGGGCTTGCTCGCGAAGGCGTCGGGACATCCAACACAAATCTCAGAGCCCTGACTTCAACCGGCTAAACGCCCGAATCAACGCCCGGTTAAACGCCTTGCCATTGTCATTCTTGCTATACAACGTAGTCCGCACTTCAGCCGAGGGATACGTCCCCGGATCATTGCGAATCGATGCATCCACCAAACCATCCGCCGCCGTGATCGCATTGGCGTAATGGATGGTGTCAGTAATTGGCGCCATCACCTCAGGTGTCATCAGATAATCCATCAACGCCAGCCCGGCTTCGGGATGCGGTGCATCCTTGGGGATCACCATCGCGTCAAACCAGATCAAGGTGCCTTCTTTCGGAATCCGGTAACTGAGCTTGAACGGCTTGTTCGCCGCCTCCGCCTGCCCAGCGGCAATCGCCACGTTGCCGTTCCACGACATCGCCACGCAAGTGTTGCCGTTGGCCAGATCGCTGATGTTCAGGTCATTGTCGTAGTAGCGAATATACGGACGAATCTTCGCCAATTGCTGCTCGGCGAATTTCAGGTCATCGAGATTCTGCCGGTTGATGTCCAGGCCCATGTATTTCATGACCGCAGCAAACACTTCATTCGGATCATTGAGCAGGCTCACTCCGCAGTCGGCGAATTTCGACACCACCGCCGGATCGAACAGCATCGCCCAGCTGTCTTCTGGCGCATCGGGCAAACGCTTTTTGACCGCCTCCTCCTGATAGCCCACGCCCGTGGTGCCCCACGCGTAGATCCCCGCGTAACGATTGCCCGGATCGAACACCGCCATGTGCTGACGGAACTCTTCCCCGACGCCGGCAAAGTGCGGCACCCGCGCCTTGTCCAGCGGCTGGATCGCACCGCTTTCGATGGCTCGCGACAGATGCTGCCCAGCGGTGAGCACCAAGTCGTAGCCACTGCGCCCGGTGAGCAGTTTGGTTTCGACGGTTTCCAGCGAATCGAAGTGATCGGCAACCACATGGATGCCGGTTTTCGCCTCGAAATTCTTTAAGGTGTCCGGGGCCAGATACTCGCCCCAGATGTACAGATTAACCACCGGTTTGGCGGTGTCGGCAGCCTGCACACACAAGGGTGCAAGCACCAGCAATAACGCTTGAGTCAGTTTGTGCAGGCGCATGGTCACGCTCCCTTCTTATGGTCAAGGGTGCCGGCGTATTGCGGCATGGTGATGCACGCCACGTTACCGCCGCCAAGGAGAATTTCCCGGGAGTTTTCAATGCCGACGATCTTGTGCTGCGGGAACAGTTCGGCCAGCGTCGCCATCGCGACTTTGTCCTGGCGATCACCAAACAGCGGCACCACGATCGAGCTGTTGCCGGCGTAATAGTTGATGTACGACGCGCAGATTTTCGTGCCGGCCTGACGGGTGTGGGTGCTGTCCTGCTGATCCAGGCCTTCGGCTTCTTCGGCCGTCCATTCGAGTACGTCCGGTTGCGGCAGTTTGTGCACGATCAGTTCACGGCCACGGCTGTCGCGGGTGCTGCGCAGAATGTCGTAGGCCTCTTGATAGATTTCCCACTGCGGATCGTCGCGATTGTCGGTCCATTGCAGCACCACTTCACCGGGGCGGACGAAGCAGGCGAGATCGTCGACGTGGCCATCGGTTTCATCGAACTTGCAGCCGCGTGGCAACCAGATCACTTGTTCGGCGCCGAGGTA
The DNA here is from genome assembly GCF_044750025.1 of Pseudomonas sp. NPDC088885. Taxonomy (NCBI): domain Bacteria; kingdom Pseudomonadati; phylum Pseudomonadota; class Gammaproteobacteria; order Pseudomonadales; family Pseudomonadaceae; genus Pseudomonas; species Pseudomonas sp. NPDC088885. The sequence goes on from NZ_JBIVJB010000012.1 coordinate 77,042, forward strand.
ATCGGTGAGTCGGTGGGTGACTTCGTCTTTGCCCAGATGCTGATTGCGATTGCGGTTGAGCAAGCATTGTTCGGTGGTGAGAATGCTGCCCTGACCGTCGCTCTGGATGCCGCCGAGTTCGGCAATCAGTGGCGCGCGATAGCGGTCGAAGCGCTCGATTTCGAGGATTTTGCTGGCGATCTGATCGTCTTTGTCCCACGGGTAATAGAGGCCGCCGTCGAGGCCGCCGTAAGCGTTGAATTCGAAATCGACGCCGCGCACTTCGCCACTCTGATCGTTGACCACAAAGCACGGGCCGCTGTCGCGGAACCAGGTGTCGTTGCAGGTCATCTCGACCACGCGCACTTGCGGCGGCAACTGGCGACGGGCCGTGGCAAATTGTGCAGCGGAGGCGCAAACGGTGACCGGTTCGCTGTGGGAGATGGCGGTAACGATCTGCACCCAGACTTTCTGCGCAGGCTTGGCAGCGTTGCGCCAGACGTCAGTGCGCTCAGGCCAGCCGAGCCAGCAGCCGGACTTGCTTTCGAATTCGCCGGGCAGACGGAAGCCGTCGTGTTTAGGGGTGGAGTCGAGCAAACGTGCCATGGTCAAACCTCGTCTTCGCGATGGGAATGACCACACGGTACGGGCGTTGGCGGAGGGCACGCCAACGATGAATATTGCGGGACAGTTGAATTCAACTCATCAATCAGCGAGCTGATCGTTGAACCATTCAAGCATCTGCGCCACCGCCGGACGCTCCATGCGCACCCGTTCACAGACCAGCGCGTATTGGCCGAGCGCAGTCATGCTGGAGGTAAATGGCCGCACCAGGCGCCCGCTCTGCAAATCTTCCTGCGCGGTGAGGTTGTCGCCCATCGCCACGCCCTGCCCTTGCGCCGCGGCTTCCAGCGCCAACCCCGCGTGAGCGAAATACAACTGACGCTGCGGACGTTGATCGCCGGCATGGCTGGTCAGCCACGCGGTCCAGGTCTTACCGTCCTGATCATCGTGCAGCAAACAGTGGCGGGCCAGATCCTTGGGCGTCTTCAGCGTGCCTTGGTTGAACAGGCCGGGGCTGCACACCGGGAAGAACTGCAGCGCCGGCAACGGTCGAACGAAGTAAGCGCTGCTGTCGACCGGGCCGGTGCCGTAGGTGATGGCGAGGTCGATGTCTTCGCCCGGGCCGCTGGCGTCGATCGGTTGTTCGTAGAGGTGCAACGTGATGTGCGGGTAGCGCGCGTAGAAATCGGTGAGGCGGCTCATCAGCCACTTTTGCGCAAGTTCGGCGGTCACGGCCAGGCGTAGCACGGCCAGCGAGGATGGATCGCGCAACTCATCGCAGGCGTCGCCGATCAGTTCGAAGGCTTGCTGCAGGCTTTGCATCAGGCGGCCAGCGGCGATGGTCGGGCGGATTTGCCGGCCTTCGCGGATGAACAGGGAGACGCCGAGTTGTTCTTCGAGCTGGCGGATCTGGTGGCTGACGGCGCTGTCGGTGACGCACAGTTCGGCAGCAGCGCGACCGAAATGCGCGTGACGAGCGGCGCATTCGAAGGTTCGCAGGGCGGCCAGTGAGGGGAGTCGTCGCATGGGTTGTTGATCCCTGTTTTTAGGCGGACATGCTGACCGGCCGGACTGCGCCAGTCCAGTAGGAGCTGCCGCAGGCTGCGATCTTTTGATGTTGTTTGACTAACCAGAGTCAAAAGATCGCAGCCTTCGGCAGCTCCTACAGGGGAATGCATTTCAAATTGTGGGAGCGGGCTTGCGCGCGAAGGCGGCGGCACATTCACCACAACTCTTCTAGGCTAACCCGAACCATCCCAGCCAACCGGAGGCCCCCATCATGCACCTCGAAGGCTCCTGCCACTGCGGCGCGGTCACGTTCAGTCTGACCAGCGCCCACCCCTACCCGTATCAACGCTGCTACTGCTCGATCTGCCGCAAAACCCAGGGCGGCGGCGGTTACGCGATCAACCTCGGCGGCGACGCGACGACGCTCAAGGTACAGGGTCGCAAGAACATCACGATCTACCACGCGAAGATGAAAGACCCAGGCGAAAAACGCGCCCACCGCAGCACCGCCGAACGGCATTTCTGCGCATTGTGCGGCGGCGGTTTGTGGCTGTTCAGCCCGGAGTGGCCGGAGCTGATCCACCCGTTCGCCTCGGCCATCGACACCGCGTTGCCGGTACCGCCGGAACACACGCACTTGATGCTCGGCTCGAAGGCGCCGTGGGTCGAAGTCGACGCCAAAGCCAAGGACAAGCAGTTCGGCGTCTACCCCGAAGAATCCATTGCGCAGTGGCATGAACGCCTCAACCTGACCTGCTGAAAACACCGATCCCTGATCCATCCACATCTTCCTGTGGTGAGGGGATTTATCCCCGACCGGCTGCGCAGCAGTCGTAAAACCTGAGTACACGGTTCTTCAGAAGTACCGAGGGCGCAGGTTTTGGTGGTGCTGTGCACCACATCGGGGATAAATCCCCTCGCCACAGGGAACGCACTGCCCATAAGTTTTTTGGTGCGCGCAGTTCCCCTTTGCCGTTCTCGTTCGGTTAACCCCTCAGAAGCACTTCAACTACCGATCGATTCGATGCAAAGGGATCTCCATGTCGCACGTCCGTTTTCGTTTTGCCTTGTGCCCGTTGGCGCTGGCCCTGCTGAGCCTTCACGCGCACGCCGCTGAAACCGTCGCTAAAACCGATGAAGCCCTGCAACTGGGCGCCACCAATATTTCCGCGCAAGGCCTCGGTGCGGTCACCGAAGACACCCATTCCTACACCACTGGCGCGACGTCCTCGGCCACCGGCTTGCCGCTGTCGATTCGCGAAACACCGCAATCGGTCACGGTCATCACCCGCCAGCAAATGGACGATCGCGGCGTGCAAAGCGTCGGTGATGCACTGCGCAACACCCCCGGCATTTCCACGCAAAAGTACGACAGCGACCGCACTGAGTTTTCCGCGCGCGGCTTCGCCATCACTAACTTCCAGTACGACGGCGTGAACATTCCGTACGACGGCGTGTACGGCGAAAACCCGAACAACGGAGACGACGCCGCGAGCATTGATCGCGTCGAAGTGATCAAAGGCGCGACCGGCCTGATGACCGGTAACGGCGATCCGTCGGCCACCGTCAATCTGATCCGCAAGAAGCCGACCAAGGAATTCAAAGCGTCAATTAGCGGCACCGTCGGTTCGTGGGATGCCTATCGCACCGTCGGCGATATCTCCGGGTCACTGACCGATTCGGGCAACGTGCGCGGGCGTTTTGTCGGTGCCTATTCGGACAAGAATTCCTACCTCGATCACTACAGCCAGAAGAAAGACCTGTTCTACGGCATCCTCGAAGCCGACCTGACCGACGACACCCTGCTGACCTTCGGCATCGACAAATCCAGCACCACGCCGCGCGGCAGTTCCTGGACTGGCAACCCGGTGTACTTCAGCGATGGCGGCCGCACCGAATTCCCGCGTCATTTCAACTCCGGTGCCGACTGGAGCCGCCGCGATTTCGACAACATCACCTACTTCGCCTCGCTGGAGCAGGCGCTGGCGAATGACTGGAAATTCAAGGTCAGCCTCGACCAGAAAACTACCGATCACGATACGCAACTCGCCTCGGCCAGCGGTGGCAATCCGGATCGCGCCACCGGTGAAGGCATGTTCTTGTATTGGGGCCGCTGGGAAGGTCATCGCGTGCAGAACACTGCGGACGTCAACGTCTCCGGCCCGTTCACTTTGGGCGGTCGCGAGCATGAGCTGATTGCCGGCGTGATGACCGCGCACTCGCGCCAGACCGGTTCGACCTACGATACCAGCGCCTTCGCGCAAGTACCGGGAAGCATTTACGACTGGAACGGTGAACTGCCGAAACAGCAATTCCCGAAGAACGGTAAATACGAGCGCACCCAAAGCCAGAACGGCGTGTACCTGGCCACGCGCCTGCACCCGACCGACGATCTGTCGGTGATCCTCGGCAGCCGCTTGAGCACCTTCAAATACAACGAAGATTACGGCTACATCCCCGGCGCCGGGCTGGACGATACCCACGCCAGCTACAAGGAACACGGCGTGGTCACGCCTTACGCCGGGCTGGTCTACGACCTCAACGATACCTACTCGCTGTACGCCAGTTACACCAGCATCTACCAGCCGCAGACCTACAAGGACATCAACGGTTCGACCCTTGCCCCGGTCGAAGGCGACAGCTATGAGGCAGGCTTGAAAGCGGCGTATTTCGACGGTCGATTGAATGCCGCGCTGGCGTTTTTCCGCATCGAACAGGACGGCGTCGCCGAATCGATCGGCACCAACCCGGTGACCAACGAAGGCATCTACAAATCCATCGACGGCGCGACCACCCAAGGCGTGGAACTGGAACTGGCCGGCGAACTGGCCGAGGGCTGGAACGTCTCCGCCGGCTACACCTACGCGCGCACGCGAGATGCCGATGAGCAGCGCATTTACGGGTACCCACTGTCGACCACCAAGCCGGAACATGTGGTGCGCACCTTCACCACCTATCGACTGCCCGGCGCGCTGGACAAGGTCACCGTCGGCGGCGGCGTGAGCTGGCAGAGCGCGTTCTACGGCAACATATACAGCGCCCCGGCCGGCGATTACACGCGCATCAAACAAGGCGGCTACACCCTCGTCGACCTGATGACGCGCTATCAGTACAACGAAAACCTGAGCTTCACGGTGAATGCCAACAACGTGTTCGACAAACAGTACCTGACGGGGCTGGGCAACTTCGACACCACGTTCTACGGCGAGCCACGGAATGTGATGCTGACGACGAAGTGGGATTTTTGATCCAGGGCTGAATTGGTTTTTTCAGGGCTGGCCTCATCGCGAGCAGGCTCACTCCTACAGGGTTTGGTGGTGCCTACAATATTTGGACACGACAGATAACCCATGTAGGAGTGAGCCTGCTCGCGATAGCGGTGGGTCAGTCACAGTTGTTTTGACTGGGCTGACGCCTTCGCGAGCAAGCTCGGCTCCTACAAGTTTTGTGAGCGCCACAGATCGGTGTAGGAGCAGAGCTTGCTCGCGAAGAGGCTCTGACCACCACCGCAAATCAATCCAGATGCGCCCACGTCATCCGAAACGACGCCCCACCCCAAACCGATTCCCCCACTTCAACCTGCCCGCCATGTGATTGCGACACGCGCCGCACCAGCGCCAGGCCCAAACCAAATCCACCCGTGCGCCGATCCCGACTGGCATCCAGCCGCGAGAACGGTTCGAAAATCTTCTCCCGCCCTTCCAGCGGAACCCCCGGCCCATCGTCGTTGACCCGCACCTCGTAATAATCCCCGGTGCGCACCAGTGTCACTTCGACTTTCTGCTCGGCATAACGAATCGCGTTGCGCAGCAGGTTGATCACCGCCCGCGCCATAAACCGTGGTTCGATGCGCACCGTGTCAAGCCGGCATTCACCAATCAGCAACTGCACGCCCGCCGCTTCCGCCTCCAGCGCGACGCTGCCGACCACGCTGTCGAGCCAGTTGGTCGCCTGAATGTTCTCGCGTTTGATCACCGTCGCACCGCGTTCAAGGCTGGCGTAAGTCAGCAACTCGGAGACCATTTCCTCCAGCTCGCCAAGGTCGGCGTACATGTCGGCAATCAGCTCACGGCTCTGGCTGGCGTCCGGCTGCTGCTTCAGTTGATCAAGCTCAAACGACAACCGCGCAATCGGCGTGCGCAGTTCGTGAGACACCGCGTTGGTCAGCTCGCGCTGATTGGCGATCAGGCCTTCGATGCGCGCGGCCATCAGGTTGAAGTGTTCCGCCAGATCACGAATGTTCGAGCGCTTCGACAATTGGATACGCACCGACAAATCGTTATCGCCAAAGCGCTCGGCGGCCAGCCGCAGCTTCTCCAGATCGCGCCAGTGCGGGCGCACCCAGAAGAACAACACGATGCCGATCAGCACCGCCAGCATCATGTACGCCGCCGTGATGTAGAACGGCATCAGGCTCGGCTCGGGCGGCAGCTTGATGCTGAGCAGTTGCGAACCACCGTCAATGTTGCTGATGAATTGCGTGTAGTTGTCGCGGGTCACCAACAGATTCTGCGCAAGTTCGGCTTTCTCTTTGTCGCTCAGTTTCAGCTGATCGGCCTCGACCAGCCCCAGCGACAGACCATAATGCGGGCGCAGCGCCTCAAGCTGTTGCTCGCGCGCTTCGCCTTGCTGATCGCGCATGTGCTCGACCAGCGACCACGCCTGCCCGCGCACCGCTTCACGGTTGTAGGCCTGCATCTGATTGTCGAGCAAGGCGTTGAAGGTGTGCTCGACCGTCTGCAGGGCCAGCACCAGCCCCACCGTCATCACCAGAAACAACCCGAGAAATAAGCGCAGCATCTACAGCTCCCAGGCAAACGGATTGAACAGATAACCCTTGCCCCACACGGTCTTGATGCACACCGGTTCGCGCGGATTGTCTTTGAGTTTGTTGCGCAGTTTGCTGATGTACACATCGACGCTGCGGTTGAGCCCGTCGAAGGCAATCCCGCGCATGCGGTTGAGGATGTCGTCACGGGAAAGAATCTTGCCGGCAGCGCTGGCGAGCAACCACAGCAGTTCGAATTCCATGGTGGTCATTTCGATGATCTCACCGGCCAGACGCACCTCGCGACAACTGCGGTCGATGCTCAACTGACCAAACTCCAGGGAACTGACCACGCTGCTGTCCGGCACCTGACGCCGTTGCAACGCGCGCAAACGGGCGAGCAACACCGGCGGTTTGATCGGTTTGATTACGTAGTCGTCGGCACCGGATTCCAGACCGAGAATGTGGTCGAGGTCGTCTTCCTTGGCGGTCAAAATGACGATTGGTGTGTCCGACACGCTGCGAATTTCGCGACACACGTGCAGACCGCTCTGCCCCGGCAGCATCAGGTCGAGCACCACCACTTTCGGTTTGAATTCGAGAAAAGCGGCCACGGCCAGATCGCCACGGTGCACCGTGCGCACTTCGTAGCCGTGTTGTTCGAGGAAGTGAGCGATCAGCGCCGCGAGGCGCTCGTCATCTTCCACCAGAAGGACTTTGCCGAAACCCAGGTTATCCATAACGACCGTCTGCCAACCCATGTGTGAAGTGGTCGACATTATGGCGGCATTCTCGGGCGGAAGCCGGTTATCGGTGATGTTTCATACTCTTAAGAGTTTTTAACAGATTGTGTAGGAGCATGGCTTGCCAGCGAATGCGTCCTTGAGATCGCTATCGCAGGCAAGCCGTGCTCCTACAGGGTTATGCCGCGACAGGCACACCACTGTGAAAGCGGAATTCTTCATCCGGCGATTCAATCAGCTCTTGCTCGGCAGCACGAACTCGCTCAATCACTTGCTCAACATCCTTGGCATCACCGTACTGATAAGCCAGCTTCAGATACCCCTGAAAATGCCGCGCCTCACTTTTCAGCAGGCCAAAGTAGAACTTGCCGAGTTCCTCATCAAGATGCGGCACTAGCGCTTCAAAACGCTCGCAACTGCGCGCTTCGATAAACGCGCCCACCACCAGCGTATCCACCAGTTTCACCGGTTCATGACTGCGCACCACTTTGCGCAGGCTCGAGGCGTATCGGCCGGCGTGCAACTGGCGCAGTTCGATCTTGCGACGCTTCATCAGGCGCATGACTTGTTCGTGGTGCACCAGTTCTTCCCGGGCCAGACGCGACATCATGTTGATCAGGTCGACGTGGGAATGGTACTTGGCTATCAGGCTCAGCGCGGTGCTGGCGGCCTTGAACTCGCAGTTCTTGTGGTCGATCAGCAGGGTCTCCTGATCGGCCAGTGCGGCCTGAACCCACGCGTCGGGGGTGCGGCAGCCAAGGAATTCGTGGATTTCGGGAAGGATCATGGGGCTCACGATAAAGGTGTTCGAGCGAAGGGCGCCGATTATACCGGCCTGTCCGCAGACCACCAGCGGCTGGCGTTGATATGCATCAAGTCGCGCACGTTCTGGCAGCAACTATAGTTGTGCAACGCCGTGCCTTTTCTTTGCTGGAGACTCCGCTCATGCAAGCCATTCGCAGCATTCTGGTGGTCATCGAACCCGAACATTCGGAAAGCCTGGCGCTCAAGCGCGCCAAGTTGATCGCGGGCGTGACCCAGGCCCATCTGCACCTGCTGGTCTGCGACAAGAAGCACGACCACGCCGGCATGCTCGGCGTGCTCAAAGCCGCGCTACTGGCGGACGGTTACAGCGCCACCACCGAACAGGCGTGGAACGAGAGCTTGCACGAAACCATCATCGATGTGCAGCAGGCCGAGGGTTGCGGGCTGGTGATCAAGCAGCATTTCCCGGACAGCTCACTGAAAAAAGCCCTGCTGACTCCGGCGGACTGGAAGCTCTTGCGCCACTGCCCTACCCCGGTGCTGCTGGTGAAAACGTCGACCTCGTGGAAAGACCGAGTGATTCTGGCGGCGGTCGATGTCGGCAATGCCGATGGCGAGCACCGGCATTTGCACAATACGATCATTGATCACGGCTACGACATCGCCGCCCTGGCCAAGGCGCATCTGCATGTGATCGCGGCGCATCCATCACCAATGCTGTCGGCGGCGGATCCGACGTTCCAGCTGAGCGAAACCATCGAAGCGCGTTATCGCGAGCAATGCCGGGCGTTTCAGGCGGAATTTGATATCGATGACGAGCATCTGCACATCGAAGAAGGCCCGGCGGATGTGTTGATTCCGTTTATGGCGCACAAGCTGCAGGCAGCGGTGACTGTGATTGGCACGGTGGCGCGCACCGGGTTGTCGGGGGCGCTGATCGGCAATACGGCGGAAGTGGTGCTGGATGAGCTGGAGAGTGATGTGCTGGTGCTCAAACCGCAGGAGGTTGAGGATCATTTGGTGGAGCTGGCGGTGAAGCATTAAGTGCAAAAGATCGCAGCCTTCGGCAGCTCCTACAGGTAGGACGCATTCCCATGTAGGAGCTGCGGCACGCTGCGATCTTTTGATCTTCAGGCGCCAAAGGCGTCCTTGAGGAATCCGGGGGCGATGTAGCGCTGATAATGCGCTTCCGACAGCAGGAAGAATTCCCGATCAATGGCGTCACGCAATTCCGGCAGATTCCACTCGCGAAACTCCGGCAGCAGCACCATCCCGTACGCGTCGAGATTAATGATCACCCGCGCCCCACGGGCAATCAGCTGATACGCCCAGCAATATTCCGATTGATGCGGCACGAAGCGGATCTTGCGCTGTTCGAGCTGCTCGCGCAGGCGCGCCGAATCGAAAATCTCGACCTTGCCCGCCATCACTTGTGACAGCAATTGCTCCAGCCGCAACCACACCGCACGTTTTTCCTCCTCGTTGTACCCATTCCAATGGATCACTTCGTGGTGGAAACGCTTGCAGCCACGGCACACCAGATCACCGTAAACAGTGGAGCAGAGGCCGACGCAGGGGGTCTTGATGGTCTGATTGGGCATAAAGTAGGCAAAGGCACTGAAACGCGGAACAGGTCGGCATGTTAGCCCTTTGTCTAACATTCATCACCCCTCAAAGTTCAGGGGTGAACTTACCTTTAAATTTTTTTTGCCGTAGAATCAGCCAGCCTTTTAAGGCGCCAATGTCCGTTAGAAGCTGTTTTCAAAGCGTCACGAGCACAGTCGTTCCTTCAGAGCGGTGTTGGCGAAGGGTTTTTCCAGCGGGGAAAAGCCCAACGCCAACCCTC
>NZ_JBIVJB010000013.1:0-86231 GCF_044750025.1 Pseudomonas sp. NPDC088885
ACGACCGGCCGGGTTGTACTGGGCCGGGTTGATGAACAGGCAACGACCGAACAGATTCTGCCAGGCAGTCTGGGTGGTCATTTTCACGGCCAGGTAGTGATCTTCAGCTGCGCCTACATGCACGTGGGAAACGAAGTGCTCTTGCGCGTTGTTGAACGCCTCGACACGAGCCCACAGCGCGTCGAACTTGTCGGCCGGGAACTTGCGGTTGATCGGGCCCCAGGCGATAGCAGCCTGGGTGGAAGGCTCTTCAACGATGAAACGGTCAACAGGCGAACGACCGGTGCGGTGACCGGTGCGAACAACCAGAGCGCCGGTATCGGCAAGCTCGCCCTCACCGCGATTCAAGGCTTCTTTTACCAGATCATCGACACTCAGATCGGTGTACACGGCGTTATTGGCTTGCGTCATGAGATTCCCCGTCGGCCAGTGGCCGAGTGTGCTCCAAACGTTTTGTAGTAGAAAGTCGTGCACTACTACCGCGACAAAAAGTGGGCCGGATTATGCCAGAAACGCCCAAAAAGAGTAGGGCCCTCCCGTCGTAACGGCGTAATTGCGCGTTTGAGCAGTGAATTTACCTGCGCTGAACCGTTTTAGTGCCGGGTGTCGGATGGCGTGTCGACACCTGCGCCAGCGAACAATTGAGCGATATCGGCTGCATCGAACAGGTAGCGCTCGTTGCAAAACTGGCAATCGATCTCGACGGTGCCACCCTGTTCGGCGACCAACGCTTGCGCATCTTCCAGACCCAGACTGACCAGCGCATTGCCCGAACGATCCCGCGAGCAGCTGCAACGGAAGCGCAGATTCTGCACATCGAACAGACGCACCTGCTCTTCGTGGTAAAGGCGATGCAGCACGGTTTCGTTGTCCAGGCTGAGCAATTCATCGGCGGTCAGGGTGGTGGCCAGCGCGGTGATGTGCTGCCAACTGGCGGCGCGATCTTCTTCGTCTTTCAGACGATCGGCCGGCAATTGCTGCAGGAGCAAACCACGGGCACGACGACCGTCGGCGAACAGCTTGAAGCGCGTACCGACCTGTTGCGACATGACGAAATAGTTGGTGAAGCAATCGGACAGGGTTTCGCCGTCGAGGTCGACAATGCCCTGGTAGCGCTGGCCGACAGTCGGGTCGACGGTCAGGGCCAGAACACCGTTCGGCATCAGGTCGGCGAGGGTAGCGTCCGGGGCGATCTGATCGGCGTGATAACGCGCCAGACCACGGATGTCGCGGTCGCTGGAGCACTCGATCATCAGCATCGGAATCGGGCCTTCGGAACGCGCCTGCAGAATCAGCAGTCCATCGAACTTGAGGGTGCCCACCAGCAACGAGGCGGCGGCCATCAGCTCGCCCAGCAATTGCGCAACCGGCTCCGGGTACGGGCGCTTGGCGAGGACTTCGGCGTAGCTGCGCTCAAGCGCGACCAGTTCGCCACGGGTGTCGCTGTCATCAAAGATGAAGCGTTGGGTGAAATCGGTATCCGGTAGGTCGGTCATAGGTCTGGGTATCTGAAAGTGGTGACAAAATGGTTACAAGACGTGAAAATTTGCGCTTCTTGGCACCCCTTTTGGTGCCGACTGCTCTGCCATGGGAGGCATTTTATGAACAATCCGGGTTTGTTCCAATCAAGGTGGAACCTCGGCCGGCTGGTTCTGTGCAACGTGGTGCCATTAGCACTACTGGCTTTCTGGTTATGGCCTACGGGCAACGCGCTGTGTGTGATTTTCGACGAGTGGCTGTTTCGCTCACTCAATACACCGCTGGCCAGCAACCCCATATGGCTCCACATCTGGGCAATTGCAAGTATGCGTCCGTTCGACATCGTCGTTGGCCTGATCCTGCTGACGCTGCTGATCAAGGGCGATTGGGTGTTCAAGGCGATTAACGTGCGCCGGGCTTTTTTTGGTTTTCTGTCAATTCTGTTGTTGATGGTGGTGATTCGCGCACTGTTTTCCAAGTTCGCCGACTATATGGATTGGCAGCACAGCAGCCCGTCGATGGTGCTTGAGGGCGCCGTGCACATCAGCGACTACTTCCCGGATCTGGAAAAAACCTGGGAAATTAAAGATCGCTCCAGCCAGAGTTTCCCCGGTGATCACGCCTCGGTGTTGTTGATCTGGGCGCTGTTCATGGGCGTGTTCAGCCGTACGGTCGGGCAGTTTTTGGCGGTGTGGGGCTTGGCGGTGCTGTTCATGTTGCCGCGACTGGTGGCTGGTGCGCATTGGGGCCAGGACGATTATATCGGTGGGGTTTTGCTGGCGGTGTGGGCGTTGGGCTGGGGTTATTACACGCCGTTCGCGTATCACGCGGCGAATATCTGGTTGAAGGTGACGGCGCCGGTTTTTGCGCTGCTGGGCAAGTTGCCGGTGGTGTCGCGGATGAGTGTGGTGCGTAGCGCCTGATACCGCGTTGACTCCGGCGAGTGCCGTGCACTCGATTCGCGAGCAAGCCCGCTCCCACAATTGACCGCATTCCTTCCGTTGAAATGCAATCCAATGTGGGAGCGGACTTGCTCGCGAAGAGGCCGGCACCAACAACGCAAAAACTTCGCTCTCACTCGTCGTGGCTGCTGCCACGAAACTTGAACAAATCCCGCCGCTGTTTCTTGCTCGGTTTGCCATCGGTGCTCATGCCCAACGCGCCCGCCTTGCGCATCGCCGCAGCCGCCTCACGTTTGGCAACACTCTCGGCAGTCTCCGCGTACAAGGTCTGCGCCTCGGGCGCACCGCGGCGCACGATCGACAGCGCCTCGACCTTCACCGTGCGCACTTCGAACCCCATACGAATCTCGAACTCATCGCCAATGCGTGGCTCTTTGCCAGGCTTGCAGCGCTCGCCCCGACAATGCACCTTGCCACTCTCGATGGCGGCTTTGGCCAACGCGCGAGTCTTGTAAAAACGTGCGGCCCACAGCCACTTGTCGAGACGAACCTTGTCGTCCTCTTCCTGTTTTTGCGCCATATGAATTCCTCGGTCAGCCAGTAGTCGGAACTGTACTACCGTTTCTGTCGGGCGCAACAACCCGGCCCTCCAGATAGACTGTGATCCAGGCCGGTTCATCGGCACGGAGAGATCGAGTGACAAAATTTCCATCTTCATTAACTTCGCCCAAGGCCGGTTGCCAAGGCTGCCAGCAAAGCGAGCCGCTGGGCTTCGAGTTTGCCTTCGCCTATCAACCTATTGTGGATCTGCGCGATCAGTCGGTTTTCGCCCACGAAGCGCTGGTACGCGGTGTGGCCGGTGAAGGCGCGTTTACCGTGTTGGATCAAGTTACAGAAGACAACCGCTACCGTTTCGACCAGCTCTGCCGAACCCGCGCCATCGAAGGCGCTGCCACTCTAAATATGCAGACACACTTGTCGATCAACTTCATGCCCAACGCGGTCTATCGTCCAGAGTTATGCATTCGCAGCACTCTGGAGGCGGCAAAAAAACACAATTTCCCGATCGACCGATTGATTTTCGAAACCCTGGAAAGCGAGCACGTAGATAACTATCGCCATTTGACCAATATTCTGCGTGAATACCGCGAATTCGGCTTCAAGACCGCCATCGATGATTTCGGTGCCGGTTATTCGGGGCTCAATCTGCTGGCTGATTTCCAACCGGATCTGATCAAACTCGACATGGCGCTGATCCGCGATGTCGATCGCGACCGTGTTCGTCAGGCGATCGTTCGGGGGATTGTCACAATCTGTGCGGAGTTGGACGTTACAGTCATTGCCGAAGGCATTGAGAGCGCCGGTGAACGGGATTTCCTGGCGGACTGTGGAATATTTCTGATGCAAGGCTATTGGTTCGCCAGACCTGCATTCAAAGCGTTGGCCCAGGTAGCACCTGAGGCCTGGACGCGTTAATCGTTGGTTTTTATCTATTGAAGACATTTGACCATTTGACCGTTGTCGGTCTGCGCGAGTGGGTGGCGCTCCCGGATTTGGGAGTCGCGGGCCTGCGGGCGAAAATCGACACCGGGGCCAGCACCTCCAGTCTGCACGCCACCGATATCGAACCGTTCGAACGCGACGGCGAGAAATGGGTGCGTTTCACCGCGCACCTGGGCACGGTGGTGCAGTTACGTCACCGCCGCTGCGAAGCGCCGCTGGTGACGCGCAAAACTATTAAAAGCTCCAACGGCCATGCGCAGGTGCGCTACGTGATCAGCACCACCCTGGCCTTGGGCGATCGGGTCTGGCCGGTCGAGTTCACCCTCGCCTGCCGCAAGTCCATGCGTTATCGCCTGTTACTCGGTTCCAAAGCCCTGATCGACGGCCAGTTGGTGGTCAATCCGGGTATCAAATATGTACAAGACAAGCCGGTGTTCCCGGTATCTACCTCCTCCACAGGTGTTGCATGAAGATCGCTGTGCTGTCGCGGAACCCGCGTCTGTATTCCACCCGCCGTCTGGTCGAAGCCGGAACCGAGCGCGGGCATGAAATGGTAGTGATCGACACGTTGCGCGCCTACATGAACATCGCCAGCCACAAGCCGCAGATCCACTATCGCGGCAAACCGCTGGAAGGTTTCGACGCGGTGATTCCGCGGATCGGTGCGTCGGTGACGTTCTATGGCTGCGCCGTGTTGCGTCAGTTTGAAATGATGGGGGTGTTCCCGCTCAACGAATCGGTGGCGATTGCCCGTTCCCGGGACAAATTGCGTTCGCTGCAATTGCTCTCGCGTCGCGGCATCGGCTTGCCAGTGACCGGGTTTGCTCACTCGCCGGATGACATTCCCGATCTGATCGACATGGTCAACGGCGCGCCGCTGGTGATCAAAGTGCTGGAAGGCACCCAGGGCATCGGTGTGGTGCTGTGCGAAACCGCGACTGCCGCTGAATCGGTGATCGAGGCGTTCATGGGCCTGAAGCAGAACATCATGGTGCAGGAGTACATCAAGGAAGCGGGCGGCGCGGATATTCGTTGCTTCGTGGTCGGCGACAAGGTGATCGCGGCGATGAAGCGTCAGGCGAAACCGGGTGAGTTCCGTTCCAATCTGCACCGTGGCGGCAGTGCGAGCCTGATCAAGATCACGCCGGAAGAACGCATGACGGCGTTGCGTGCAGCGAAGGTCATGGGCCTGGCGGTGGCGGGTGTGGATATTCTGCGTTCCAATCACGGGCCGCTGGTGATGGAAGTGAACTCGTCGCCGGGGCTGGAAGGGATTGAGACCACTACCGGGAAGAATGTGGCGGGGATCATCATTGAGCATCTGGAAAAGAATGGTGGGCCGAATATGACGCGCACCAAGGGTAAAGGTTAATCCTCTAAAGATGTGATGGCCGAAAGGCCGTCTTCGCGAGCAAGCCCGCTCCCACAGTGGAACGCATTCCAAAATGTGGGAGCGGGCTTGCTCGCGAAGGGGCCATCAGCCCCACCGGAACTCTCAATCCTTAAACAGCATCCCGCGGCAACATCAACCCAAGCGGCAACCTTACCCGCGCCTCCAGCCCTCCTCCAGACCGGTTGCGCAACTCAACATTGCCGCCATGCATCGAAGCAATCCGCTTCACAATCGCCAGACCCAAGCCAGTACCCTTCCCGCCCCGAGCACGATCGCCGCGAGTAAACGGATTAAAGATCGCCTCGAGCTCCGAAGGATCAATCCCCGCCCCACGGTCCATCACGCTCAGCACCACATACGGCGCGCTGACGTCACCGCTCACATAAGCCGCAACTTCCACGCTGCTGCCGGCATGATTCAGGGCGTTGCCGATCAGGTTGTTCAGCAGTCGTTTCATCGAAACCCGGCGCAACGGAAACGGCTGAATCGGCTCCAGACGCAAACGGACTTTCTCTTCATTCTGGTTGTAAGGCGCAGCCACCTCACGCACCAGATCGCTGAGATCGACCTCCTCCACCGATTCATCACGACCATCACGAATAAACGCGAGGAACTGGTCGAGAATCGCGTCCATGTCTTCGATGTCACGCACCATGTCGTCGGTCAGGTCGTTGCGATCGCCCATCAATTCCAGCGACAGCCGCAATCTGGTCAACGGTGTACGCAAATCGTGGGAAACCCCCGCCAGCATGAGCTCACGCTCGCGTCCGGCCTGCTCGACGTCTTCAGCCATCTGGTTAAAGGCGCGATACACCTCGGTCATTTCGCTCGGCGTATCGCTGATCGGCAGACGCACACTGCGGCCCTGACCGAGTTGCCGCGCAGCGAAGACCAAGCGTTTCAACGGCTGGTTGAGCTGACTGACGAAAATCCATGCCGACGCTGTCGATAGCAAACCAATGGCGAGGAACCAGCCGAGCACGTTCCAGATTTTCTGGCCGCGCAAGGGGTGCGGGTACAGCGGTACTTTCAGCCAGCCATCACCGAGGCTCGGCGCGCGAACCCACAGCGCCGGCGGCGAATGCATGCGCAAGCGCACTTCGGTGTCGGCGCCCAGCTCCGCCTGCATCTGCCGCTGGTAGATTTCGCTATACGGCCAGTGCTGTTCGCCTTCCGGCACGCCAGCGCCGACCACGCGGATCAGGGTCGCGGCATCAGCGATCTTCGCGCGGTTTTCTTCGTCGGCGGCCCAATAGGCGCGCAGCGTCAGGGCGACGCCGTGGCTGTATTGACGATCCACCAGCACGTCCTCGTTCATCAACAGATAAACCAGGGTCAGCGCCTTGGAAAACAGCACGACGATAAGCACCAGCCAGAGGGTGCGGGAGAAAAAACTTTGGGGGAACCAGACGGGGGTTTTCATGAATAACCGCTACACACTTGCAGGAGCGAGCAATGCTCGCATATTGCGGATTGCGAGTCTGCGGGCCGGGTCATTCAACCCGGGCCCGACAGACCCGCTCCTACAAATCGCCGATCACTTGGTGGCGGCGCCATCCGGTACGAACACGTAGCCCACGCCCCAGACAGTCTGGATGTAGCGCGGCTTGGATGGATCGGGTTCGATCATCCGGCGCAGACGCGAGATCTGTACGTCGATGGAACGCTCGAGGGCATCCCACTCGCGGCCACGGGCCAGGTTCATCAGCTTGTCGCGGGTCAGTGGCTGACGCGCGTTCATCACCAGAGCCTTGAGTACCGCAAACTCACCGGTGGTGAGCATGTGCACTTCGTCGCCGCGCTTCAGTTCGCGGGTGGCCAGCGACAACACGTAATCACCGAAGGTGACGTTTTCGTCTTCGCTGCCCGGCGCGCCTGGCACCGGTGCGGCCTGACGACGCAGAACGGCTTTGACCCGGGCCATCAGCTCGTCCGGGTTGAACGGCTTGGCCAGATAGTCATCGGCGCCCAGTTCCAGGCCCTTGATGCGGCTGATCTCATCGCCCTTGGCGGTGAGCATGATGATCGGGATCTGATTGTTCGCGGCGCGCAGGCGGCGGCAAGCGGTCAGGCCGTCTTCGCCCGGCAGCATCAGGTCGAGAACGACCAGATTGAACACTTCACGCGACAACAGACGATCCATCTGTTCAGTGTTCGGAACGGTACGGGCGCGGTAGCCCTTGCTGACGAAGAAACGTTCCAGCAGGCTGCTCAGCCCCGGATCGTCATCAACGATAAGAATTTTTTCGCCTTCAGCAGTTTGTGCAGTGCTGCTCATTAGATGCTCCTTTTAGCTCGGCGCGCATTATGGCGTAGCTGCCGTTATACGCACCGTGTGCATTGTTAGCAGATTTTTCCTTCACTGCCAGAAAACCGGGGTTTATGCCTACAGACTGCAACACCCCCGAATGGCAGAACGCTGGTTATAATGCGCGGCGTTTTGTGCCAGGCAACGTCTGAATCGTTACCGCAGGTGATCGCCGGTTTTTTTCATGGCAACCGCAGTAATTGTTCGATTTCACGGGTCAATGGGGTGCCTTTTGACCCAGGCAGCGGCCATCTTCATGCCGCTCAACCAGACTCCGGGCCTTTATTTTCGCGCCTGCGAGCCTGCTTTCACAATATGTCAGGTGGTTTTATGGACAGCATCAACAGCCGCATCGCCGAGGAACTCGGCGTACGCCCACAACAGGTCGAAGCGGCCGTCGCGCTACTCGATGAAGGCTCAACCGTTCCCTTCATCGCCCGTTACCGGAAAGAAGTCACCGGCAGCCTCGATGACACCCAGTTGCGTCATCTGGAAGAGCGCCTGCGCTACCTGCGAGAACTCGACGAACGGCGCATCAGCATCCTCGCCAGCATCGAAGAGCAAGGCAAACTCACCCCGCAGCTTGAGCGCGACATCAAACTCGCCGACACCAAAACCCGCCTCGAAGACTTGTACCTGCCGTACAAGCAGAAGCGCCGCACCAAGGGCCAGATCGCCCTGGAAGCCGGCCTCGGCGACCTCGCGGATGGCCTGTTCAACGACCCGAACCTGGCCCCGGAAACCGAAGCGGCACGTTTCGTCGATGCCGAAAAAGGCGTGGCCGATGTGAAAGCTGCGCTGGAAGGCGCGAAATACATTCTCATGGAACGCTTCGCAGAAGACGCCAGCCTGCTGGAAAAACTGCGTAACTACCTGAAACAGGAAGCCACCCTGAGTGCCCGCGTTATCGCTGGCAAAGAAGAGGAAGGCGCCAAGTTCCGCGACTACTTCGAACACGACGAACCACTGAAAAGCATGCCGTCGCACCGCGCGCTGGCCATTTTCCGTGGCCGCAATGAAGGCATTCTCAGCTCCGCGCTGAAAGTCGGCGACGAGCTGCCGGGCACCATGCACCCGTGCGAAGGCATGATCGGCCAGCAATTCAACATCCAGAACCAGAACCGCCCGGCCGACAAATGGCTCGGCGAAGTGGTGCGCTGGACGTGGAAGGTCAAGCTCTACACACACCTGGAAACCGACCTGCTCGGCGAACTGCGCGACGGCGCCGAAACCGAGGCGATCAACGTGTTCGCCCACAACCTGCACGACTTGCTGCTGGCCGCGCCGGCCGGCCCGCGCGCTACTCTGGGCCTCGACCCGGGCCTGCGTACCGGTTGCAAGGTGGCCGTGGTCGACTCCACCGGCAAGCTGCTTGATCACGCCACGGTTTACCCGCACGTGCCGCACAACAAGTGGGATCAGACCATCGCCATTCTGGCCGCCCTGTGCGCCAAGCACTCGGTTGACTTGATCGCCATCGGCAACGGCACCGCCAGCCGCGAAACCGACAAACTGGCGATCGAACTGATCAAAAAATACCCGGCGATGAAAATGACCAAGGTCATGGTTTCCGAGGCCGGCGCATCGGTGTACTCGGCATCGGAACTGGCGGCCAAGGAATTCCCGGATCTCGACGTGTCGATCCGTGGCGCCGTCTCCATCGCCCGTCGTCTGCAGGATCCACTGGCAGAACTGGTGAAAATCGATCCGAAATCCATCGGTGTCGGCCAGTATCAGCACGACGTTTCGCAGCTGAAACTGGCGCGTGGTCTGGATGCAGTGGTTGAAGACTGTGTGAACGCCGTCGGCGTGGACGTGAACACCGCTTCGGTGGCGCTGCTGGCGCGTATCTCCGGCCTCAACTCGACGCTGGCGCAGAACATCGTCGCTCACCGCGATGAGCACGGCGCGTTCAAAACCCGTGCAGCCCTGAAGAAAGTCGCGCGTCTGGGCGAAAAAACCTTCGAACAGGCGGCCGGTTTCTTGCGCGTGATGAACGGCGACAACCCGCTGGATTCCTCGGCCGTTCACCCGGAAGCCTATCCGCTGGTGCAGCGTATTGCCGCTGAAACCGACCGCGACATCCGCTCGCTGATCGGCGATGCAAGTTTCCTCAAGCGTCTGGATCCGAAGAAATTCACCGACGAGACCTTCGGTCTGCCCACCGTCACCGACATTCTGCAAGAGCTTGAAAAACCGGGCCGCGACCCGCGTCCGGAGTTCAAGACAGCCGAGTTCCAGGAAGGCGTTGAAGACCTCAAGGATCTGCAACTGGGGATGATCCTTGAAGGCGTGGTCACCAACGTGACCGCGTTCGGTGCCTTCGTCGACATCGGCGTGCATCAGGATGGTCTGGTGCACATCTCGGCGCTGTCGGAGAAATTCATCAAGGATCCACGCGAAGCGGTGAAGGCCGGTGACGTGGTGAAAGTGAAGGTCATGGAAGTCGATATCCCGCGCAAACGCGTTGGCCTGTCGATGCGCATGGGCGACACCCCGGGCGAGAAGATCGACGGTGCGCGTGGCTCGCGTCCGGGCTCGGCCCAGCGCCAGCCTTCGAACAATGCGCCACGCAAGGAAACCGCCACCGCCGCGCCGGTGAACAATGCGATGGCCTCGCTGTTCGCCAACGCCAAGCAGTTGAAGAAACGCTGATGGAGATTCCGGCCGGGCTCGTCGAGAGCGCGTTTTTCAAGCTGTTGGGCTGCCGCCTGCACAGCCTGGAAACCGGGGTGGCGCAAGTCGCCCTGGTGCTGGAACCCGAACTGCGCAATCGCGGCGGCAAATTGCACGGTGGCGCGCTGTTCAGTCTGGTCGATATCGCCATGGGGCTGGCCTGTTCCAGCACTCACGGCTTCGATCAGCAGAGCGCGACCATCGAGTGCAAGATCAACTATATCCGCGCCGTTTCCGACGGCGAGGTCATGTGCACGGCGCGGGTTATTCACCCGGGCCGCCGCACGTTGGTGGTCGAGGCCGACGTGATGCAGGGCGACAAACTGGTCGCAAAAGCACAAGGCACGTTCGCTGTCCTGTAGCTAGACGCCATCAATTTGAGTTAATTTCGGCGCTGTGATCGCAGCGTCGAGCTTTTCTGTGGGAGCGGGCTTGCTCGCGAAGGCGGTGTGTCAGGCGACTTAATGTTGACTGACACGCCCTCTTCGCGAGCAAGCCCGCTCCCACAGGGATCGCATAATCTTCGCGTGCATCTGCCAGATTCAGGGATTGAAGTCGGCGGTTCGAAAGGGGCTTCGTGAACCCGAAAAACCAGGCGATAACGCCAGTTTCAACTTCACCCTTGTAGACCGTCCTGCCCACCCCCATATTGGGGCGACTGACGCGTGAAGGAATCCAAATTGAGCGAACTTCTCAACCGCCGCCTGGCTCTGCTCGGCGAGCGCGCTAACCTCTCTCTGCTCGAGCAGTGCCTGCACGGTATCGAACGTGAATGCCTGCGCGTGACCAGCGAAGGTCGCCTGGCGCAAACGCCGCACCCCGAAGCCTTGGGTTCCGCGCTGACCAACGAACAGATCACCACCGACTACTCCGAGTCGCTGCTGGAATTCATCACGCCCGCCCTGCCTGACCCGGCTGATACGCTGGCGAGCCTGGACAAGATTCACCGTTTTGCCTACAGCAAACTCGGCAACGAGTACCTGTGGAGTCCATCGATGCCGTGCCCGTTGCCGGCCGAGGAAGATATCCCGATTGCCTATTACGGCACCTCCAACATCGGTCAGCTCAAGTACGTCTATCGAAAGGGCCTGGCCCTGCGTTACGGCAAGACCATGCAGTGCATTGCCGGGATTCACTACAACTTCTCCCTGCCGGAAAAGCTCTGGCCGCTGCTGCGCGAAACCGAAGGTTTTGTCGGCACGGATCGCGATTTCCAGTCGTTTTCCTACATCGCGCTGATCCGTAACTTCCGTCGCTACAGCTGGCTGCTGATGTACCTGTTCGGTGCCTCGCCTGCGCTGGACGCCGGTTTCCTGCGTGGTCGTTCGCATCAACTCGAACAACTCGATCCGGACACCCTGTATCTGCCGTACGCGACCAGCCTGCGTATGAGCGACCTCGGTTACCAGAGCAACGCTCAGGCCGGCCTGACGCCGTGCTACAACGACCTGGCGAGCTACACCGACAGCCTGCGCAAAGCCGTGGCCACGCCTTACGCGCCGTATGTTGAAGTCGGCACGCACAAGGATGGTGAGTGGGTGCAGCTCAACACCAACATCCTGCAGATCGAAAACGAGTACTACTCCAACATCCGCCCGAAACGCGTGACCTATACCGGCGAGCGGCCGATTCAGGCGCTGGTGGCCCGTGGCATTCAGTACGTTGAAGTGCGGTGCCTGGACATCAACCCGTTCCTGCCGATGGGCATCGACCTCACCGAGTCGCGCTTCCTCGACGCTTTCCTGCTGTTCTGCGCGCTGAACGACAGCCCGCTGCTGACCAATACTTCGTGCGGCAACGCCACGTCGAACTTCCTCAGCGTGGTCAAAGAAGGTCGTCGTCCGGGTCTGGAGTTGCAGCGTGACGGTGAGTCGGTCGAGATGAAGACCTGGGCTGCCGAACTGCTGGAGCAAATCGCCCCGCTGGCGGCGTTGCTGGATCAGAGCCATGGCGGCGATGCGCACAGCAAGGCACTGGATGCGCAACTGGCCAAAGTCAGCGATCCGTCCCTGACGCCGTCCGCGCAGGTTTTGGCGGCGATGGCTGAGCATAAGGAAAGCTTTGCGCAGTTCTCGTTGCGTCAGAGTCAGGCGCACGCGGAGTTCTTCCGTAGCGAGCCTTTGGCGGCGGATGAGCAGGCTAGGTTTGAGGAGTTGGCGCGTACTTCGCTGGCTGCGCAGGCTGAGCTGGAGCAGAACGAGGTTGGGGATTTTGATGTGTTTGTCGGGTCGTATCAGGCGAGTATTTTGGCGATCAGCAACTGAAGAGTCCCTCACCCTAGCCCTCTCCCAGAGGGAGAGGGGACTGATTTAGGTGCTCATGAAAGTTACGCCGACCTGAAATACCGAGCCGAACTCAGGCCTTGAAAAGCACAGAGATCGGCCCCCTTTCCCCTCGCCCCCTTGGGGGAGAGGGCTGGGGTGAGGGGGCAAAGATCTAACGTCGAACGCTAGATCCGAAATATCCACAATTTTGATCGTTCCCACGCTCCGCGTGGTAACGCCTCAAGGGACGCTCCGCGTCCAGGTGACGCGGAGCGTCACCGGCTGCATTCCCACGCAGAGCGTGGGGACGATCTGCTCCCTCGCTCTTAGATTTTTCCGCTCATAAGCTCATTCGAAAAAGTTATTTATTTACTGATTCTTAGATCATTTAGTCTCCTTTCACGCCGACGCTCGGTCGCCTGATATGGAGCTCTTCAATGAAACTGAATTTCCCGCTTCGCCTGCTCGCCGCAGCCTCCCTGGCCGCCGCGAGTTTTCTGGCTCAGGCCGCCGACCTCACCGTCGCCTACCAAACCACCGTTGACCCGGCGAAAGTCGCTCAGGCCGACGGCGCTTACGAGAAAGCCACGAAAGCCGATATCGCCTGGCGCAAGTTCGATAACGGCGCCGACATCATCGCTGCCATCGCCTCTGGTGACGTGCAGATCGGCTACCTCGGTTCGAGCCCGCTGACCGCCGCGATCACCCGCAAAGTTCCGGTGGAAACCTTCCTCATCGCCACTCAGATCGGCGCTGCCGAAGCACTGGTCGCCCGCGACGGTTCCGGCATCAAGACCCCGCAGGATCTAGTCGGCAAGAAAATCGCTGTGCCGTTCGTATCCACCGGTCACTACAGCCTGCTCGCCGCACTTAAGCACTGGAACATCGATCCATCGAAAGTCACCATCCTCAACCTCGCGCCCCCAGCCATCGTTGCTGCGTGGAAACGCGGCGATATCGACGCCACTTACGTTTGGGATCCTGCACTCGGCGTGGCCAAAGAAAACGGCAAAGTGCTGATCACCTCCGGCGAACTGGCCAAGTTCGGCGCGCCGACTTTCGATGCGTGGATCGTGCGCAAAGACTTCGCCGAGAAGCACCCGGAAATTGTCACCGCGTTCGCCAAGGTTACCCTCGACGCCTACGCCGATTACCGCAAAGACCCGAAAGCCTGGCTCGCCGATCAATCCAACGTCGACAAACTGGTGAAACTCTCCGGCGCCAAGGCCAGCGATATTCCGCTGCTGCTGCAAGGCAACGTCTACCCGCTCGCGGCTGATCAGGTCGTCACCCTCGGCGCACCGACCACCAAAGCCATCACCGACACCGCTGCGTTCCTCAAGGAGCAAGGCAAGGTCGAAGCCGTTCTGCCGGACTACGCGCCGTACGTCAGCGCCAAGTTCATCACCAACTGATCGGGAGTTAACCGCGATGGCCTTGCTACAGCTGGAGCGCATCAGCGCACAGTACCCGGGCAGCCCGACACCGGTGCTGGCGGATATTTCTCTGACCCTGGGGCCTCAGCAATTGCTGGTCGCCCTCGGCCCGTCCGGCAGTGGCAAGACTTCGCTGTTGAACCTGATTGCCGGTTTCGTCGAACCGAGCGCCGGGCGCATCACCCTCGACGGCGTGCCGGTCAAAGGCCCGAGCGCCGAACGTGGCGTGGTGTTCCAGGACGACGCGTTGCTGCCTTGGCAGGATGTGTTGGCCAACGTCGCATTCGGCCTGGAGCTGGCCGGCTTCGCCAAGGACAAACGCGAAAAAATCGCCCGTGAAATGCTCGCGCTGGTTGATCTTTCCGGTTTCGAAAGCCGCCGTATCTGGCAGCTTTCCGGTGGTCAGAAACAGCGTGTCGGCCTCGCCCGCGCCCTTGCCGCTGACCCGCGCGTATTGCTGATGGACGAACCCTTCGGCGCGCTCGACGCGTTCACTCGCGAACAGATGCAGGAGTTGTTGCTGCAAGTCTGGCAGCGCACCGCCAAGCCGGTTTTCCTGATTACCCATGACATTGAAGAAGCGGTGTTCCTCGCCACTGACCTGATTCTGCTCGCGCCGAACCCGGGGCAGATCGTTGAGCGTCTGCACCTGGATTTCGGTCAGCGTTACGCCGCTGGCGAGTCCGCCCGCGCGATCAAATCCGATCCGCGTTTTATCGAAACCCGTGAACACGTACTGAGCAAAGTGTTCTCGCAACGCAGCGCCGGGCAACGGCAGGAGCGCGCATGAGCAGTTACGACGTTTCCTCGGCTGCGGTAAAACCGGTCAGCGCATCGGTGGTGATTCCCGTGCGCCGCAGCCTCAGCACGCGCTGGATCAGCCTGTTGACGCTGTTTGCATTGTTAGCGATCTGGTGGGCAGTGACTGCCACCGGTCTGATCGAACCATTGTTCCTGCCGCCACCGTCCGCCGTGCTGCAAAAAGGCTGGTTGCTGGCGACCACCGGTTACATGGATTCGACGTTGTGGCAGCACCTTGGTGCGAGCCTGAGCCGTATCGGTCTGGGTCTGGGTTTTGCGATTTTGACCGCTGTGCCGGTGGGCATTGCCATTGGTGCCAACCGCATCGCCCGTGGCGTGCTCGATCCGCTGATCGAGTTCTACCGCCCGATCCCACCGTTGGCTTATCTGCCGCTGATTGTGATCTGGTGCGGCATCGGCGAGTTGTCGAAAGTGCTGTTGATTTATCTGGCGATTTTCGCGCCGATTGCCATCGCTACCGCAACCGGTGTGCGCACGGTTGACCCGGCGAAATTGCGCGCGGCGCAGTCGTTGGGTGCGACGCGTTTGCAGCTGATTCGTCATGTGATTTTGCCGAGCGCGTTGCCGGACATTCTCACTGGCGTGCGCATTGGTCTGGGGGTTGGTTGGTCGACGTTGGTTGCTGCCGAATTGATCGCTGCCACCAGTGGCCTGGGTTTCATGGTGCAGTCGGCCGCGCAATTCCTGGTCACCGATGTCGTGGTGCTGGGGATTCTGGTCATCGCCCTGATCGCCTTCGCCATGGAAATGGGCCTGCGCGCCCTGCAACGCAAACTGGTGCCGTGGCACGGCCAGGCCCACTAAAACATCTTTTTGAATCCCCCCTGTAGGAGCTGCCGAAGGCTGCGATCTTTTGATCTTGATCCTCTTAAAAACAAGATCAAAAGATCGCAGCCTGCGGCAGCTCCTACAGGGAGGTGGTTATCCGCAATTGACGAGAAAGACCATGAGCAGCCTCAACATCACCCCATTAAGCTCGGCCCTCGGCGCACAGATCAGCGGCGTCGACATCAGCCAGCCGCTGAGTCTGGAACACCGCGACGCCATCGAGCAGGCGCTGCTCAAATATCAAGTGCTGTTCTTCCGCAACCAGCCAATCGAGCCGCCGCAACAGGCGCGCTTCGCTGCGTATTTCGGCGATCTGCACATTCACCCGATCTACCCGAACGTGCCGGAACAACCGGAAGTGCTGATCCTCGACACCGCCGTCACCGACGTGCGCGACAACGCGATCTGGCACACCGACGTGACCTTCCTGCCAACCCCGGCGATGGGCGCGGTGCTCAGCGCCAAGTTGCTGCCGGAGTTTGGTGGCGACACGTTGTGGGCCAGCGGGATTGCTGCGTATGAAGCGCTGTCGGCGCCGATGAAAAGTTTGCTCGAAGGGCTGACCGCGACTCACGATTTCACTCGTTCGTTTCCGCTGGAGCGTTACGGCAACACGCCTGAAGCGCTGGCGCAGTGGGAAGAGGCGCGACGCAAGAATCCACCGCTGTCGCACCCGGTGATTCGTACGCACCCGGTCAGTGGGCGACGCTCGTTGTTCGTCAATGAAGGGTTCACGTCGAAGATAAATGAGCTGTCGGAAACCGAGAGCGAGGCGATTCTGAAGTTTCTCTTCGCCCATGCGACGCGGCCGGAATTCACCATTCGCTGGCGCTGGCAACAGGACGATATTGCGTTCTGGGATAACCGCGTGACCCAGCATTACGCGGTGGATGATTACCGCCCGGCGCGGCGGGTGATGCAGCGGGCGACGGTGTTGGGGGATGTACCGTTTTTTCGTTGAGCCATTTTTACAGCCAAAAGCCCCTCACCCTAACCCTCTCCCGGAGGGAGAGGGGACTGAATGGGGGATGCTGTAGAAGTACGCCGACCTGATACCTTGATCGTTCCCACGCTCTGCGTGGGAACGCCGCCCGGGACGCTCTGCGTCCCATCTAAAGCCGAACGCGGAGCGTCCGTGGATGCATTCCCACGCGGAGCGTGGGAACGATCAGCTTCGAGAGGCTCACTCCGCCGTCGAAGGTTTCTCCCACAGATTGATCCCGCCCTCCTGGGCAAACCGATCAATCTCCGCCAGCTCTTCAGCACTGAAGCTCAAATTCTTCAACGCCCCAACGTTCTCGATAATCTGCTCCGGCCGGCTAGCGCCGATCAACGCCGAGGTCACCCGAGGATCGCGCAGCGTCCACGCCAGCGCCAGTTGCGCCAGACTCTGACCACGACGCTTGGCAATCTCGTTCAACGCCCGCACGTGAGCGATGTTGGCCTCGGACAAGTGCGAAGCCTGCAACGAACCACCGCCCGGACGATTGACCCGCGCATCCGCCGGCACGCCGTTGAGGTATTTGTCGGTGAGCAGCCCTTGCGCCAGCGGAGTGAAAGCAATCACGCCCGTGCCGAGTTCGTCAGTGGTATCGAGCAGATCCTTTTCCACCCAGCGATTGAGCAGGTTGTACGCCGGTTGATGAATCAACAACGGCACTTTCCACTCTTTGAGCAGCGCGGCCATCTCGCGGGTTTTCACGCCCGAATACGACGAGATCCCGATGTACAACGCCTTACCCTGTTGCACCGCAGTGGCAAGGGCGCTGGCGGTTTCTTCCAGCGGGGTGTCCGGGTCGAAGCGGTGCGAATAGAAGATATCCACATAGTCCAGACCGAGGCGTTGCAGGCTCTGGTCGAGGCTGGCCAGCACGTACTTGCGCGAGCCGCCGCCCTGACCGTAAGGGCCGGGCCACATGTCCCAACCGGCCTTGCTGGAGATGATCAACTCGTCGCGATACTGCTTGAAGTCTTCACGCAGCAAACGGCCGAAATTGATCTCGGCACTGCCGTATGGCGGGCCATAGTTGTTGGCCAGGTCGAAGTGGTTGATGCCCAGATCGAACGCGGTACGCAACAACGCGCGCTGGGTGTCGATCGGCGTGCTGTCGCCAAAATTGTGCCACAGGCCCAGCGACAGCGCCGGCAGCACCAGACCGCTGCGCCCGACGCGGCGGTAAGGGATGGAGTCATAGCGATTTTCGGCAGCGGTGTAAGTCATCGAATCCTCTCTTGTCTGTCTTTTAGTCATCTGAAACCGAACACCTTTGTGGCGAGGGGATTTATCCCCGATCGGCTGCGAAGCAGTCGTAAAACCAGCGCACTCGGTACATCAGGTTGACCGAAGCTTCAGGTCTTGGGGCGGCTCCGCCACCCATCGGGGATAAATCCCCTCACCACAAAAGCTCTACCAATCATGCGAAACGGTTTACAGGTCGGGCGAGCCCGAGGTTCTGGCGCAATGTCCGGCCTTCATACTCCGTTCTGAACAACCCACGCCGTTGCAGTTCCGGCACCACGCCATCGGCGAAGTCTTCGAGCCCGCCCGGCAGGTGCGGCACCAGCACGTTGAAGCCGTCCGCCGCGCCCTGTTCGAACCATTCCTGCAAACGATCTGCAATCTGCTCAGGCGTACCGACCAGGCTGTAATGCCCGCGCCCGCCAGCAATCTTGCGACCCAGTTCGGCAAGGCTCAGGCTCTCCCGCCCCGCCAGTTCAGTCAGCAATTTCTGCCGACTCTGCTGGCCGCTTTCGGTCAGTGGCAACGTCGGTAACGGCCCGTCCAGCGGGTACTTCGACAAATCGAAGTTACCCAGCATACGCCCAAGTAAAGCCACGCCAACCTCAGGTTCGACTAATTGCTGAAACGTTTCACATTTTTCCTGCGCTTCGGCTTCGGTGCGGCCAACCACGACAAAAACCCCGGGCATGATTTTCAGCGAATCGGCGCTGCGACCGTACTTGGGCAGACGTCCCTTGAGGTCGGCGTAAAACGCTTGAGCGTTGGCCAATGAAGTCTGCGCGGTAAACACCACCTCAGCCGTTTGCGCCGCCAACTCGCGTCCGGTTTCGGAGGATCCCGCCTGCACGATCACCGGTTGCCCCTGCGGCGAGCGCGCAACGTTCAGTGGGCCTTTGACCCGAAAGTGCTCACCCACATGATCCAGCACATGCAACTTCGCAGGCTCGTAATACGCCCCGCTAGCCTTGTCGCGCACAAACGCATCGTCCTCCCAACTGTCCCACAGCCCGGTGACCACCTGATGAAATTCGCGCGCACGGCTGTAGCGTTCGGCGTGGCCGATATGCTCGTCGCGGCCGAAATTCAGCGCCTCGGCAGCATTGTCCGACGTCACCAGATTCCACCCCGCACGACCACCCGAGAGATGATCGAGCGAAGCGAATTTACGCGCCACGTGATACGGCTCGTTGTAACTGGTGGTCGCCGTGGCGATCAGGCCGATGTGCTCGGTCACGGCACTGAGGGCCGAGAGCAAGGTCAGCGGTTCAAAGTGATCCGAGCGCGCCATGCGGCTGGCGATGTCCTGGGTCGGCGCGGCGACGCTGTCGGCAACAAACAGCGCATCGAACTTCGCTGCCTCGGCGATCTGCGCCAACCGCTTGTAATGGGCGAAATCCAGACCCGCATTCGCCGGCACATGCGGATGACGCCACGCCGCCACGTGGTGCCCGGTGGCCATGAGAAATGCGCCGAGTTTCAACTGTCTGCTCATCGTCAGAAATCCTTGCGCAGTTGCACGCCGAAGTAGCGCTCGTCATCCCGTGGCACGGCGCGGTAGATGTAGTTGCCACCGCTGGCGAGGACCGGCGAATAGGATTTGTCGGCCAGGTTTTTGCCCAGCAGCGCGACCCGCCAGCCGTTGGTGTAATCGGCCAGTGCGATGCTGGCGTTCCAGATGCCGTAAGCACCCTGTTTGGTGTCGACGTTCTGGCTGATGTCGTACTGCACTTCGCTCTGCCAGCTGTAGTCGGTGCCGAGTTCGATATCCAGTCCGTTATCCAGCGGGATGGTGTAGTCAGCGCGCACGTAGCTTTTCCAGTCCGGGCTGAACGGCAGCGGTTTGCCGTTGACGTTGCACGACGCCGCCGCGCCCGCCGGGCAGGCGAATTCGTCGATGCGGGCGCGGGTGTAAGCCAGTGCGCCGGACAGTTTCAATTGCTGGGTCGCCTGCAAGGCGTAATCGAGCTCGACGCCTTCGGTGCTGACGCTGCCGGCGTTTATCAGACGCGTCACAACCTGGCCGGCGACGGTGTCGAAGAAATTCGCCTGGTAGTTGTCGTACTCGCTGTGGAACACCGCGAGGTTGGTGGTCAGGCGATTGTTCCACGACGTGGCTTTGATCCCCGCCTCCCAAGTGTTGGACGTCTCGGGCTTAAGCGCTTCGGTGTCGCGCGGCTGCATGTTGAAGAACACGTTGTAGGCCGGGCCTTTGTAGCCGCGCGAGTAGGTCAGGTAAGTGGTGACGGCATCGCTCAAGTCGTACTGCACACCGAGACGACCGGACCAGCCGTCTTCGTCGACCGAGCCTGAGCTGCTGGTCGCCGGTTGGATGCCGCTGACGGTGGTCGCCGAAGTCGAAACGCGGCGGTGATCGTATTCGAGATCATCGTGGGTGTAGCGCAGGCCGGCGATGCCGCGAAAGTCGGACGTGAAGTTCAGCGTGCTCTCGCCAAACACGGCGTAACTGTCACTGGTGGTGCTGTAATCAGCGACGCCGCGATCGGTGCGCGTGGTCGTTGTCAACGTGCGCTGATAGGTCTCTTCGTCCTTGCCGTGCATGTAGAACAGGCCGCCGACGTATTCGAGAAATTCGCCCTTCGGCGAGGCCAAACGCAGCTCTTGCGAGTATTGATCGAAGGCAAGATCGCCCTTGTCCGCCGTGCCCGGGAACGCTGCGGTCACCGTGCCGAGACGGTCGCCGTCCTGATATTGGGTGTTGTCCCAGCCGCGCCACGCGGTGATCGACGTCAGCGTGTAATCGCCCAGTTGCCAGTCGAGCTGGCCGGACAAACCTTTGTTGATGTCCTCGACGTGAGTGCGGGTGTCGGTGTTGATGTCGCGGTTGTGGCTGGAGGCGTACGCCGGGGTCAGCGCGTTGGCGAACGCCGGGGTCAGTGACTTGCTGACCACGCCATTGGGGCCGTCGTCGTGGGACTGCATGTAGTCGGCGATCAGGGTGAAAGTGACGTCGTCATTCGGCGTGAATTCGAGTTTGCCGCGCACGCCACGATGGTTGTAGCCGTTGACCTCCTGACCGTTGTGCTCGTTGTCGACGTTGCCGTCGTAGGTGCCGAACAGCGTGCTGATCGAGCCCTTCAACGTCTCAGGAATCAGGCTGCCGCCGAGGCCGAATCGGGTGCGGCTTTCGTTGCCGCTGTAATACGACTGATCGATGTAGCCGTGGGTCTCGGCGGTGGGTGCCTTGCTGGTGATGTTGAGCACGCCAGCCGAGGCGTTCTTGCCGAACAGCGTGCCTTGCGGGCCGCGCAAAACTTCGACGCGCTCCAGATCCAGCAGATCCATGGTTGCCTGTCCCGGACGCGCATACACCACGCCATCGATCACCGTGGCTACGGTCGGCTCAACGCCTGGAGAAGTGGAAATTGTGCCAACGCCGCGCACGAACAACGAGGTGTCTTTGTTCGATGCGCCGGTGCGGAAATTCAGCGACGGTACTTGCTGAACAATGCTCGCCACGCCGTTGCGGTTATCGCGCTCAAGCTGCTCGCCGTCGATCACCGAGACCGCGACCGGCACCTTTTGCAGCGACTCTTCGCGGCGGGTCGCGGTGACGGTGACCGACTTCAGCGTCGGCTCCTGATCGCTGCTGTCAGCAGCGAATGCATTGGGCAACGGCAACACCGCCAACCCCGTCAGTAACCAGCCAGCGGCGCGAATCGACTGCGCCAGTTTGTGTGTCGCCCCAGGAATGTTGTGCATGTTCTGCCCGCTCGAAATTGGCCCTGATCCGCTGCCGTTCTGCGACGACAGCGCCTGAATCGGTGTCTTGGGCATTCGCTCGAGCGAGTAGCAGACAACGCGCTTTGTTAGCGCTAACATCACCAATATTGGCCATCCGCACATAGACCGTCCAATACTGAAAAATTAGTTTTATATGCGATTTGGTTTTTAACAAGGATCGAACCATGAGCGAAGAAAAGCCGCGCAAACGCCGTGGCGCCGGACGTGTGACCCTGAATGCCGTGGCGCGCGAGGCCGGGGTTTCGGCGATCACCGTGTCGCGCTACTTCAATCAGCCCGAACAGGTGTCGCCTGAACGCCGCGAGCGGATCGCGGCAGTGGTGGCTGATTTGGGTTATGTACCGAATCTGGTAGCCGGCGGGCTGGCCTCGGCGCGGGGGAAAATCGTCGGCATGGTCATTCCGAACATTTCCGGGCCGATCTTCGCCAACACCATTCAGGGCTTCAGCGATACGCTCAGCCGTCACGGTTATCAGCTGTTGCTGGCGTCGAGTTACTTCAGCACCGAACAGGAAGAAAACGCCGTGCGCGCGTTTCTCGGCTGGTCGCCGGCAGCACTGGTGCTGACCAGTCACTTTCACAGCGCGGGTACGGAAAAAATGATCGCCGAGGCGGATATTCCGGTGATTGAAACGTGGGATTACCAGCCGGAGCGGGAGCCGATGCAGATCGGTTTTTCGCATTTCGACGTAGGCGTGACGGCGGCGAATTATCTGCTGGGAAAAGGTTATCGACGCATTGCGTTCGTGCAGAACAGCGCGCCGGGAGACTTCAGCGCCCTGGAACGCCGCGACGGTTACGCGGCGACCTTGCGAGAGGCCGGCGTGGAGCCGTGGGTCTTTGCCCCCGACGTTGATCGCACGCCCTTCGAAGCCGGCAAACAGGCGATGGACGCCCTGATGAACGCCTCACCGCGCCCCGACGCGATCATCTTCGCCAACGACAACCTCGCCGCCGGCGGCCTCCTCGCCGGGCAACGCGCGGGCATTAAAATCCCTGAAGACTGCGCCGTTCTCGGCTTCGGTGATTACCCGTTCGCCGAGATGCTGCTGCCGAGCCTGAGCACGATCAAGCCGCCGGCGCTGGAGATCGGTGTGCTGGCGGCGACACGCGTGCTGGAAAGTCTTGGTGTGTTGCCGAGCGATGAAGTGCAACGGCTGAATCTGCTGCAGTGCCAAGTCATCGAACGGGAAAGCACCTGACTTCGTTATACCGACAATTCGCGCAAGGCGGCTGCCGCGAGGAAACCGGAGCGGGAGCGATAGCGCTGGTCACGCCGCACAGTCTGGTCAATACGCTCAAGCAGCTGTTCAGGCAGCGTGGCATTAAACCGCACTGACTTGCCGAAATACGGGGTGATATCAAAATCGACCACACCCCAGATCCCTCCCGCGTAATCCGGGTTATCGAGATGAGCATCAATCTCCCGCACTTGCGGCAACGGCGCGGCGTCGGCGACCAAGCCTTCATAATGAAGCGCCAACGCTTCCTGAGTATTCTCAAACGCCTCGGCGACCGTAGTGCCCGCAGAGAAGCAGCCCGGTACATCCGGGATGATCACGCCGTAGTCTGAGTCGGCATCCTTGTGCAGAACGACCGGGAATTTCATGTGAGTGAGTCCTTCCTCTGACAGGCCCTTAAAACGGCCTTCGTTTCCAATAACGGGCCTCATTTCAGGCCCGCCTGTTTCAAAATGCTGTTGATCGTGCCCTTGGGCAGATCGGAGTCGGGGTGTTGGATCGTCACCCTTCCCTGCTTGAACGCATGCTTGTACTGGTGGTGACTGCCTTTCACCGCCACCAGATACCAACCATCGTCCTCGATCATCCTGATCATTTCCCGACTGCGCATTTCCTTTGCCCTGTTCGACCGCTGGAGCTGTTTACTCTAGGGGACGCAGGCGACTTTTATACACACGATACACATTTAGATAAATACTAGCGTACTGAACAAACGCTCGGTTATGGGACAGATCAACGGCAGGCGCGGGCAAGCAAGCAAAACACGTCGCCGACCGAACTCTGTGCAGGAGTCGCAAAATGTGTTCAGTAAAGAAGCAGGACGGGCAGTGGCGGGGGCGGGATTGGCTATGCTCTAACTGACACCGAGGTGGCCCCTTCGCGAGCAAGCCCGCTCCCACAGGGTTTTTGCGTCGTTCACAATTCTGTGTTCAACACTGAAACCTGTGGGAGCGGGCTTGCTCGCGAAGGCGGCCGATCAAGCAGCGCCTATCCCGCAGGCACCACCATGCACACCGCTATCATCATTTTCTTCGGCCTGGTTCTGCTCGCCCTGATGCTCTACATCGGCGAGCGCATCGGTTTCAGTCGCCAGACCATGGCCTACAGCTTCGCCGCTCTGTGGCTAGCGTTGACGGTGATTAACGGCGCGGTGGGTGTGGTGCATGCGAAGCAACCGCTGGGTTCCGAAATAGCGATTGGCAGTGCGGTATTTGGCGTGCCGATGGCGGCGATGGTGTTGTTCATGGTGCTGAGCGCCAGGTCGTAAAACGTCCCGGCGCTCAACTGCCAATTAACGCACCAAATGCAAAAACTGCATATGCCGTTCGTACTGATCGAGGATGTCGTTGATGATCTGTTCTTTGGTGTAGCCGACCAGATCGTAGTCCTGACTGCCCTCGCTCAAATGCACTTCGGCGCGGTAGTAGCGACGATTGTTGAGCTGCTTCGAGCCCATCCCGCCACGCGCGAAGGACGGCGTGAAGTAGCCGCGCATCTGCACCTGATAGATGAATGGATGCGCATCGCCATGGCCGATTTCGAGGCTGACGCTGTCATTCGCCGGATCCGGCTGGGTGACCACATTCAAGCCTTTTTCGACAAACACCGCCGTCACTTCTTCAATCGCCGGGCGCACCGTGGTGTCCATGAAGCGGTACACCTCGTCGCGTGACGGGAAGTGCACCGCCTGACTCAGACGCTGACGCCAGCCGCCCGTGCCGCGTCGCGAACCGGAGACCGGCGCCAACGAATGCAACTGCGCGATCTGCTTCTGCGACTCGAGATAGAACGCCTTGTGCAGGCCCCACATCATCAACAACAGAATCAGCGAGAACGGCAACGAGGTCAGCACCACCGCTGACTTCAGCGCATCAATGCTGCCGGAGAACAGCAGCGCACTGGTGATCAGCGCGGTCATCGCGCCCCAGAACACCCGCAGCCATTTCGGCCCGTCTTCGTCCGGGCTACCGCCCTTGGCCGACAAAGTCGAGAGCACCACGGTGCCGGAGTCGGCAGAGGTGACGAAGAACACGAAGCTGATAAACACCGTCACGGCGATGACGGTTTTGCTCCATGGATAGGTTTCCAGCAGCAGGTAAATACTCATCGACGGGTTGTCTAGAGCCGACATGCCCAGCGCACTCATGCCGTGGTTGAGCACCTGATCGATGGCGCTGTTGCCGAAGATCGACATCCACGCGAGGGTGAAACCGAGCGGAATCAACAGCACGCCGAAAACGAATTCGCGGATGGTGCGGCCACGGGAAATCCGTGCGATGAACAGACCCACGAACGGCGACCATGCGATCCACCAGGCCCAGTAAAACACTGTCCAACCGCCGAGCCAGTCGCTCGGTTTGTCGTAGGCGTAGAGGTCGAAACTCTTCATCGGCAAGGCGCCGAGGTAGTCGCCGATGTTCTGGATCAAAGTGTTCAGCAAGTGCTGGGTAGGCCCGGCGAACAACACAAACAGCAGCAGTGCACAGGCCAACAGCATGTTGATGTCGGACATCACCCGCACGCCTTTATCGACGCCGGAGACCGCAACAATGATCGCCGCGCCCATCATCAGCGTGATCAGGCCGACCTGTATCCACTGGGTGTGCGCGATGCCGAACAGGTAGTCGAGACCGGAGTTGAGGTGCAGCACGCCGAAGCCCATGTCGGCACCGAGGCCGAACACCGTGGCGATGATGCCGAAGCCATCGACCGCGTAACCGATCGGGCCGTTGATGCGTTTGCCGATCAGCGGATACAGCGCCGAGCGCAGCGCCAGCGGCAGGTTGTGGCGGTAAGCAAAGTAGGCCAGCGCCATGCCGACGAAGGCGAACACGCCCCAGCCATGCAGGCCCCAGTGCAGAAACAGAATCTGCATCGCCTGACGCGCCGCATCCGCGGTGCCGGCCTCGCCTTGCGGCGGCTGGAGCATGTGGGTCAGCGGTTCGGACACGCAAAAGAAGAACAGCGTGATGCTGATCCCGGCGGCGAACAGCATGCCGGCCCAGGACAGGTAACTGAATTCGGGCTCGTCGTGGTCGGCACCGAGTTTTATCTTGCCGTAGCCGGATAAGGCGGTGACCACCACGAAGACCAGATACAGGGTCATCGCGAGCATGTAGTACCAGCCGACCGTGTTAGCCGCCCAGTTTTGCGCTTCCAGTAACCAGGCGCCTGCCTGTTCAGGCATGGCGATGACCACGAGACCAAACAGCAGAATCACCGTCGCGGCGAAATAGAACACCGGCGGATTCATGCGCACCAGACCGCTGGCGGGGGTAGACGATGCACTCATGAAACGTGCACCTCGAGGGGTTTAGACGTGGCTGAAATGATCGGACTCAGCAAAGGCAAGCCTCCTGTTGTGAGCGGGCAGCGAACCACCGGTTTAACTTGAATGAACGTTCAAGTTAAACATGGATGGGGGGGTAAGGACTAATCGTACGGCTAGGCGGTAGTTTTCCTACGCTAGCTCAAGGATGGGTATGACGCAGGTTTGAGGGGATTCGTTCACTGCAGAATTGGCTGATGGCCATTATCTCGATTTGGCTTGAAAACATTCGCGAGCAAGCCCGCTCCCACAAGGGATTTGTGCCGGTCACAGATCCAATGTGGGAGCGAGCCTGCTCGCGAAGAGGCCAGATGCCGCAACGCAATTTCAGAGCCTACTTCTGCGTCCCGTCATCATGCTGCAAGTTGGCCTGGGTCAGATTGCACCCCGCCGGCACACTGCGCGTCAGCCACACATTGCCGCCAATGGTCGAACCCTTGCCAATGGTAATCCGCCCAAGAATCGTCGCCCCGGCGTAAATCACCACATCATCTTCAACAATCGGATGACGCGGATGGCCCTTCTGCAACTGGCCGTCTTCGTCCGCCGGGAAGCGTTTGGCGCCCAACGTCACCGCCTGATAAATCCGCACACGCTCGCCAATGATCGCGGTCTCGCCGATCACCACGCCCGTCCCGTGATCGATAAAGAAACTGCGGCCGATCTGCGCCCCCGGATGGATATCGATACCGGTCGCCGAATGCGCGATTTCCGCGCTGATCCGCGCCAGCAACGGCAGCCCCGCGCGATACAAATGGTGCGCCAGACGATGGTGAATCACCGCCAGAATCCCCGGATAGCACAGCAGCACTTCATCAACACTGCGCGCCGCCGGATCACCGTGATAAGCGGCCAGCACATCGGTATCAAGCAGTGTGCGCAAGCCCGGCAAGGCCAGGGCAAAGTCCTGGATTATCTCAATCGCACGGGCTTCGACTTCGGTGTCATCCGAAGCGCTGTGGCGGGCGACATAACGCAGCTCCAGGCGCGTTTGCGCTAGCAAGGCATTCAGCGCGACATCAAGGGTATGACCGACGTAGAAATCCTCACTCTCTTCGCGCAGATCCACCGGCCCCAACCGCATCGGGAATAGCGCACCACACAGCGCTTCGAGAATTTCCGCCATCGCCGCCCGCGACGGCAACTCGCGACCACCCTGCTCGCCGGACGCCCGGCCGTTCTGTGCCCGCCACTGATCCCGCGCGCTGCGCAGTTGACTGACGATGGTCTGCAATTGCCAATGGCTGGAACGCTCGCTCACGGTAAAGACTCCTCACGGGCGGCCGGACTGTCTGGCCGCGTCAACGGCGACTACTTTACGGCATGCTCGCGAGGGCGAATTAAGAACCGATAGTGCTGGGCTCAGTTCATTTGGCTATAAGCAATTCGCGGTTGCCCCTGCAAAAACCCGTGCCTATAGTCCTTTCATCTTTCTCCGCCAGTACGGACTCATGATCAAACAACAGCTGGACCGCTTTAACCGTCTCGACCTGCTCGGCCACCCGACGCCACTGGAAAAACTCGAACGCCTGTCCGCATGGCTCGGCCGCGAGGTGTACATCAAGCGCGATGACCTGACGCCGCTGGCCATGGGTGGCAACAAACTGCGCAAGCTCGAATACCTCGCCGCTGATGCCTTGGCGCAAGGCGCCGATACGCTGATCACCGCCGGCGCGCTGCAATCGAACCACGTTCGCCAAACGGCTGCGCTGGCCGCCAAACTCGGTCTCGGCTGCGTGGCGTTGCTGGATAATCCGCTGGGCACCGACGACAGCAACTACACCGGCAACGGCAACCGCCTGCTGCTGGATCTGTTCGACACCAAGGTCGAGCTGGTCGACAACCTCGACAACGCTGATGAACAACTGGCCGCCCTCGCCGTGCGTTTGCGCAGCAATGGCAAGAAACCGTATCTGGTGCCGATTGGCGGCTCAAATGCGCTCGGTGCGCTGGGTTATGTGCGCGCCGGCCTGGAACTGGCCGAGCAGATCAAAGACACCGGCCTGAATTTCGCCGCCGTGGTGTTGGCCTCGGGCAGTGCCGGGACGCACAGCGGTCTGGCCCTGGCGTTGAGCGAAGTGCTGCCGCAATTGCCGGTGATCGGCGTGACGGTTTCGCGCAGTGAAGAAGATCAGCGGCCGAAAGTGCAGGGCTTGGCGGAACGCACGGCGGAGCTGCTTGGCGTCGAACTGCCGGAGAGCTTCAAAGTCGAATTGTGGGACGAATATTTCGGCCCGCGCTATGGCGAGCCGAATGCCGGTACGTTGGCGGCGGTGAAGTTGCTGGCGAGTCAGGAGGCGGTGTTGCTGGATCCGGTTTATACCGGCAAGGCGATGGCGGGGTTGCTGGATGGGATTGGTCGTCAGCGCTTTGATGCAGGCCCGATCATTTTCCTGCACACCGGCGGCGCGCCGGCGTTGTTTGCCTATAGGGATTTTCTGTAACGAGATCGTTCCCCACGCTCTGCGTGGGAATGCAGCCTGGGACGCTCCGCGTCCCTTTTAAAGCTGGAACGCGGAGCGTCCCCAGAGCCATTCCCACGCAGAGCGTGGGAACGATCAATATTCAAATAAGATCTAACAAATTAAATATTAAGTATTTTCAAGTCTAACGAAGACATCTTATAGTCTCGCCGCAGGCGAATTTCGCGCAAGACGCATAAGCTGCTTTAGGGCACGATAACGCAGGCGCACGAATCACGAATTCGCCAACTTTCCTTTAGCGTCTTCCATAAGAAAACACAGGGGCTCGTCATGAATTTTTCCGCACTACGTCGCAATCTGCTGGTGGGTTCACTGGGTCTGGCGCTGAGCGCCGGTCTGATCGGCCAAGCAGTCGCCGGTGAGCAACTGCAACAGATCAAGGACAAAGGCGTTATCAACGTCGGCCTGGAAGGCACTTACCCTCCGTTCAGCTTCGTCGATGCCGACGGCAAACTGTCCGGTTTCGAAGTCGAGCTCTCGGAAGCGATCGCGCAAAAACTCGGCGTCAAAGCCAAGATTCAGCCGACCAAGTGGGACGGCATTCTCGCCGCGCTGGAATCCAAGCGTCTGGACGTCGTAGTCAACCAGGTGACCATCTCCGACGAGCGCAAAAAGAAGTATGACTTCTCCGAGCCGTATACCGTTTCCGGGATTCAGGCACTGGTGCTGAAGAGCAAGGAGTCCGCACTCAACATCAAGACCGCCGCTGACCTGTCCGGCAAGAAAGTCGGTGTGGGCCTGGGTACCAACTACGAACAATGGGTTCGCGCCAACGTGCCGGGCGCTGACGTGCGCACTTACGATGATGATCCGACCAAGTTCGCCGACCTCAACAACGGTCGCACCGACGCCATCCTGATCGACCGTCTGGCCGCGCTGGAATACGCCAAGAAAGCCCCGAAAACCGTCGCCGCCGGTGAAGCGTTCTCCCGTCAGGAAGCCGGTGTTGCCCTGCGTAAAGGTGAGCCGGAACTGCTGGCTGCCGTGAACAAGGCCATCGACGAACTGCGTGCAGACGGCACGTTGAAGAAGCTGTCCGAGAAGTACTTCAACGCAGACGTCACTAAATAATGGAAGTTGGATTTCAATTCGAAGCGAACTTCCCGCAGTTGAGCCAGCAACTCGCCGAAACATCGGCGCTGTTGCTGAACTCCGCGCCCTTTCTGCTCAAGGGCGCGTACTACACGGTAGTCCTCAGCCTTGGCGGGATGTTCTTCGGCTTGCTGCTGGGCTTCGGCCTGGCGTTGATGCGCCTGTCGCGCTTCAAATCAGTGAGCTGGCTGGCGCGCGTGTATGTGTCGTTCTTTCGCGGGACGCCGTTGCTGGTGCAGTTGTTCGTGATCTATTACGGCTTCCCGCAACTGGGAATCGAACTGGATCCGTTACCCGCAGCGCTGATCGGCTTCTCGCTGAACATGGCCGCGTACGCCTGTGAAATTCTGCGCGCCGCGATCGGTTCGATCGAGCGTGGCCAGTGGGAAGCCGCCGCGAGCATCGGCATGACCCGCGCGCAAACCTTGCGTCGGGCCATCCTGCCGCAAGCAATGCGCACGGCGCTGCCGCCGCTGGGCAACAGCTTCATCTCGCTGGTCAAGGACACAGCACTGGCCGCCACCATTCAGGTGCCGGAGCTGTTCCGTCAGGCGCAATTGATTACCGCCCGGACTTTCGAAGTATTCACCATGTATCTTGCCGCCGCGCTGATCTACTGGATTCTGGCCACGGTGCTTTCGCACTTCCAGAACAAGTTGGAAGAGCGGGTCAATCGGCACGACCAGGAGTCCTGACACGATGATTGTCGTGGAAAAACTGACCAAGCAATTCAAGGGTCAGGTCGTGCTCAACGGCATCGACCTCGAGGTCAAGGAAGGCGAAGTCGTCGCGATCATCGGCCCCAGCGGTTCGGGGAAAACGACGTTCCTGCGCTGCCTGAATTTCCTTGAACAACCCACCAGCGGCCGGATCAAGGTCGGCGATATCGAAATCGATACCAGCCGCCCGTTGAACCAGCAGCAGGGTCTGGTGCGCAATTTGCGCCAGCACGTGGGTTTCGTGTTCCAGAACTTCAATCTGTTCCCGCACCGCACCGCGCTGGAAAACGTCATCGAAGGCCCGGTCGTGGTCAAGAAGATGCCGCGCGACGCCGCCATTGCCCTGGGCAAAAAGCTGATGGCCAAGGTCGGTCTGGCGGGCAAAGAGGACGCTTATCCGCGTCGTCTGTCTGGCGGTCAGCAACAGCGTGTGGCGATTGCCCGGGCGCTGGCGATGGAGCCGGAAGTGATCCTGTTCGACGAGCCGACTTCAGCCCTCGATCCGGAACTGGTGGGTGAAGTGCTGGCGACCATTCGTGGTCTCGCCGAAGAGAAACGCACCATGGTTATCGTGACTCACGAAATGGGTTTTGCCCGCGACGTGGCCAACCGTGTGGTGTTTTTCGACAAAGGCGTGATCGTCGAACAAGGCGAAGCCAAAGCGTTGTTTGCCAACCCTAAAGAGGAACGCACCAAACAGTTTCTCAGCAAGTTTCTGAATCACGCCTGAATCTGTTCAATGCGTTAAACGATAACTTCCACGGATGGAAGTTAGGCTTATCCCGCCGAATAAACTTCCTGCAATAACAAACACCCTAAATGCAGTGCACTTATATGTTCTGCAACAGACACATATCAATAGAAAACCCTGCTCAAACCATGATTGGGTTCAAACAGTCTCGCCCTCGAAACCGGCAAAACGCCCGGATAATCGTGGTCTCATTCGCCAATCCTCCTAGGCAGAATGCCTCGCAAGCGTAGGAAGGTTCTGATTAATTCGTAATTCACGGATTAGCTTAACGCCTCTATTGACTCCACTTCCCGCACGCTCTTATCTAGTCGCCAACCGACGTTTATTAGTTCAATCAACCAGCATTCTGACGCAACAGAAGTTCGCTGTTGTATTGCCTGGCAATTCACGCCTTTTGTTTTTCAGAAACGGACTTCGCTGCAAGGCTTCAAGGAGAGAAACCGATGACTCGCACTTCGAACACCCCCGAACTGGCGGCGCCGATCCTCGCGTCCGCGCAAAAAACCGGCATCAACCTGTCTGCGGCTGCACACCTGCTGATCGAGGTAGCGCCCTACCCCGGCATGGACGCCGGCGATCTGATCGAACTGTTCTGGAATCGCTGCTACGTCGCCTCCCGTGTACTCACCCGCGACGAGGTGGGCGAGGCCGTCAGTCTGCGTGTGCCGGAGAGTTTTATCGTCGACGGTACGGCGAGCATTCATTACCGGCTCATGCAGGTTGGCCAAGGCCCGGCGCTGTCGGCGGCGACGCGGGTGCAGGTCAAACTCGATTGCCCGGGCGGCCAGCCCCCAGCGCTGTCTGGGGACGAAAACCAGCAATTGGCACCCGTCACTCTGCCCGACACTATTCGCCGTCAGGGCGTGAATCCGAACCAGATCAAACGCGGTGTGCCGCTGACCATCGAGCCCTACGTGAACATGGCCGAGAACGACGAAATCACCTTGCGCTGGGGCGATGTGCGCATGGATCTGCCGGCAGTCACGGCGGCCGATGTTGGGCGGGCGATTCAGGTGTGGGTACCGCCGGCGGTGATTGTCGAAGCGGGCGAGGATTTGCGCCTGGACGTGACGTACTGCGTGATTGATCGGGTGGGCAACAACTCGCGCTGGGCACCGCCACGGACATTGAAGATTGGATGCGCGAATCCTTATCTGAAAGTGCCGCTGAAGGCCGAACTCAAGGCCGCCGAATCCCGCAAATATTGACTTCACTCCCCTGTGGCGAGGGGATTTATCCCCGCTCGGCTGCGAAGCAGTCGTAAACCCATAACACGCGGTGTGTCTGATGCACCGCGTTGTCTGATTTTGGGGCCGCTTCGCAGCCCAACGGGGATAAATCCCCTCGCCACAGGGATCGCATTGGCGCTTACAAATTTTGTTAACCAACCCGACCATCACCCCTTCTATACATATTCCTAAAAGTTAGTTTATTTAATATTTATACACGCTTAGGGTATATGAACCGGACCACCGGACATTCTTTCGTTCGCCGCACTTTTGCGGCGTTTTTCATAAGATGTGAGGTAGGTAGTATGGTCCGGAACACAATCACCCCAGTGCAGATCGCCAGGGCATTGCGTGCAGCCAAGGAGCGGCACTGATGTCCAGTCTGGCAGACGCAAACGTCCAGTCGGATCTGGACATCGCCCCGTTGTTGTTGCCCGCGCAGGTTTTGCGCAACGACGCACAAGCCATCAAAGCCGCCCATGAGCTGGCGCAAATTGCCCGCCTGCAGGCCGCCAAACGCGACCGTCAGCGCAAGCTGCCGTGGTCGGAAATCGAGCAGTTCACCCGCAGTGGTTTAGGCAGCATCGCCATCCCGCGCGAATACGGTGGCCCGCAGGTTTCATTCGTCACCTTGGCCGAGGTGTTCGCTATCATTTCCGCCGCCGACCCGGCGCTGGGACAGATTCCACAAAACCAGTTCGGCATCATCAATCTGGTGCTCGGCAGCGCCACCGAAGCGCAGAAAAAACAGCTGTTCCAGAGCGTTCTGGAAGGCTGGCGCATCGGCAATGCCGGCCCGGAACGCGGCACCAAAAACACCCTGGAATTGAAAGCGCGCATCACCGCCGACGGCGACGATTACGTGATCAATGGCCAAAAATTCTATTCCACCGGCGCGCTGTTTGCGCACTGGGTTGCGGTCAAAGCGCTCAACGATGACGGCAAGCAAGTGCTGGCCTTCGTCCGTCGCGGCACCCCGGGTTTGCGCATCGTCGATGACTGGTCGGGCTTCGGTCAGCGCACTACCGCCAGCGGCACGATTTTGCTGAACAACGTTCGGGTTGAATCGAGCCTGGTCGTCGACAACTGGAAGATCAACGAAATCCCCAACACCCAAGGCGCGGTGTCGCAGCTGATTCAAGCAGCGATCGACGCCGGTATCGCCCGTGGCGCTATCGACGATGCTATCGATTTCGTCAAAACCCGTGCACGGCCATGGATCGACGCCAAAGTCGAACGCGCCAGCGATGACCTCTACGTGATCGCCGACATCGGCAAACTGAAAATCGAACTGCACGCCGCCGAAGCGCTGTTGCGCAAGGCCGGCAAAGTCCTTGATCAGGTGCACGCCGCGCCGCTCACCGCCGAATCCGCCGCGCGCGCCTCGATTGCCGTGGCTGAAGCGAAAGTGCTGACCACAGAAATCTCTCTAATCGCCAGCGAAAAACTTTTCGAGCTGGCCGGCAGCCGCGCGACCCTCGGCGAATTCAACCTCGACCGTCACTGGCGCAACGCCCGCGTGCACACGCTGCACGACCCGGTGCGCTGGAAATATCACGCGGTCGGCGCCTATCGCCTCAACGGTACTTTACCGGCTCGCCATTCCTGGATCTGACGACCGCACACTTTCTCAAGTGCAATGGAGAAACCTATGACTTTTTCCCATCACGTCGCGGTCATCACCAGCGATGAACAAGCCCTGATCGTCGCCAGCGACCTGGCCGAAGATTTCAAACGCGACAGCGCCGTGCGCGACCGTGAACGTCGCTTGCCACTGCCGGAGCTCGACGTGTTTTCCCGCTCGGGTCTGTGGGGTA
Source organism: Pseudomonas sp. NPDC088885 (assembly GCF_044750025.1). Lineage (NCBI taxonomy): Bacteria > Pseudomonadati > Pseudomonadota > Gammaproteobacteria > Pseudomonadales > Pseudomonadaceae > Pseudomonas > Pseudomonas sp. NPDC088885. The sequence continues at coordinate 34,276 of NZ_JBIVJB010000013.1, forward strand.
TCAGCGTGCCGAAGGAATACGGCGGCGCTGGCGTGTCCAACGTCACTCTGGCGAAAGTCATCGCCCTGATCGCTCAGGCTGACGGCTCGCTCGGGCAGATTCCACAGAACCATTTTTATGCACTGGAAGTGCTGCGGGTAAACGGCAGCCACGCGCAAAAACAACGGCTGTACGCCGAAGTACTCGCCGGCCAACGTTTCGGTAATGCACTGGCGGAACTGGGCACCAAAACCGCTCACGACCGCGTCACCAGCCTCAAACGCGACGGCGACGGTTATCGCATCAACGGCCGCAAGTTCTATGCGACCGGCGCGATTTACGCGCAGCGCATCCCGACCTCGGTCGTCGATGAAAACGGTGTGCAGCAACTGGCGTTCGTCCCGCGTGACAGCAAAGGGCTGAGCGTGATCGACGACTGGAGCGGTTTTGGTCAGCGCACCACCGGCAGCGGCTCGGTGGTGTTTGAAGACGTCTACGTCGCCGCTGAAGACGTGATCCCATTTCAAAGCGCCTTCGAACGTCCGACCACGGTTGGCCCGTTGGCACAGATCCTTCACGCCGCCATCGACACCGGCATCGCCCGCGCCGCGTACGAAGACGCGCTGCACTTTGTGCGCAGCAAAACCCGGCCATGGATCGACTCCGGCAACGACAAAGCCACCGAAGACCCGTTGACGCTGAAGAGCTTCGGCCACTTGAGCATTCGTCTGCACGCCACCGAAGCCTTGCTCGAACGCGCCGGCGAATTTCTCGACGCCGCACAAGCCGAGAGCAATGCCGAAACCGTCGCTGCGGCATCGATTGCCGTCGCCGAAGCGCGCGCGATCAGCACTGAAATTTCCCTAGCCGCCGGCAGCACATTGTTCGAATTGGCCGGCAGTCAGGCCACGCTGATTGAGCACGGTCTCGACCGTCATTGGCGCAACGCCCGCGTGCACACCCTGCACGATCCGGTGCGCTGGAAATATCACGCCGTCGGCAACTACTACCTCAACGATGAAAACCCTCCACTGCGAGGGACGATCTGATGAGCGCGGCGAAAAAGAAGATCCTGCTCAACGCGTTCAACATGAACTGCATCGGCCACATCAACCACGGCTTGTGGACGCACCCGCGCGACACCTCGACGCGCTACAACACCATTGAGTACTGGACGGAACTGGCGCAATTGCTGGAGCGCGGCCTGTTCGACGGACTGTTCATCGCCGACATCGTCGGCGTGTACGACGTCTATCAGAACTCGGTCGATGTGCCGCTGAAAGAGTCGATCCAATTGCCGGTCAACGACCCGCTGCTGCTGGTTTCAGCCATGGCCGCCGTGACCAAAAACCTCGGCTTCGGTCTCACCGCCAACCTCACCTACGAGCCGCCCTATCTGTTCGCCCGACGCATGTCGACGCTTGATCATTTGAGTCGCGGCCGTGTCGGCTGGAACATCGTCACCGGCTACCTCGACAGCGCCGCCAAAGCCATGGGCCTCAGCGAACAAGTCGAGCATGACCGTCGTTACGATCAGGCCGACGAGTATCTGGAAGTGCTCTACAAGCTCTGGGAAGGCAGCTGGGAAAACGGCGCGGTGCTCAACGATCGCGAGCAGCGGATCTACGCGCAGCCGGAGAAAGTGCACAAGGTCGAGCACAAGGGCGAGTTCTATCAGGTCGAGGGTTATCACCTCTGCGAGCCGTCGCCGCAGCGCACGCCGGTGTTGTTTCAGGCCGGTAGCTCCGATCGCGGTTTGCTCTTTGCCGGGCGTCACGCCGAGTGCGTGTTCATCAGCGGTCAGAACAAACCGTCGACCAAGGTTCAGGTCGACAAGGTGCGCGCCAGTGCCGTTGAAGCCGGGCGCAATCCTGAGGACATCAAGGTGTTCATGGGCCTCAACGTGATCGTCGGCGCGACCGAAGAAGCGGCGTGGGCCAAGCACGCCGAGTACCTGAGTTACGCCAGTGCCGAGGCCGGTGTGGCGCATTTTTCCGCGTCGACCGGCATCGACTTTTCTCAGTACGAAATCGACGAACCGATCCAGTACGTGAAGAGCAACGCCATTCAATCGGCGACGAAAAACCTGCAGAACAACGACTGGACGCGACGCAAATTGCTCGACCAGCACGCCCTCGGTGGCCGCTACATCACCGTGGTCGGTTCGCCTGAGCAAGTCGCGGATGAGCTGGAATCGTGGATCGCTGAGACCGGCCTGGATGGTTTCAACCTGACGCGGATTGTCACGCCGGAAAGCTATGTCGATTTTATTGAGCTGGTGATTCCCGAGTTGCAGCGGCGTGGGTCGTATAAGACCGCGTACGACAGCGGCAGCTTGCGCGAGAAGCTGTTTCACGGGGAGGCGCAACTGCCTGAGCAACATACGGGTTCCGCATTTCGCCGCTAAAAGCTTCGCGAGCAAGCCCGCTCCCACAGGGGTACGCATTCCAAAATGTGGGAGCGGGCTTGCTCGCGAAGAGGCCCGACCAGACACCCAAAATTTATGCACTGACTGGAAAAACCATCATGACCAAAAAACTCCTGTCCCACCCAGTCAAAGCACTGGCCCTGGCCCTCGGCCTGTTCAGCTCGACACTCTTCGCCGCCGACGCCCCACTCAAAGTCGGCACCACCGCCGCCTTCGCCATCCCGCTGGAAGCCGCCGTTGAAGAAGCCTCCAAACAAGGCCTCAAAGTCGAGCTGGTCGAGTTCACTGACTGGATCGCACCCAACGTCAGCCTCGCCGCCGGCGACATCGACGTGAACTACTTCCAGCACATCCCGTTCCTCGAAAACGCCAAGGCCGCCGCCGGTTTTGACCTGGTGCCGTTCGCCCCTGGGATCATCAACAACGTCGGCCTCTACTCGAAAAAATACAAAAGCTTCGACGAGCTGCCAGAAGGCGCCAGCGTCGCCATCGCCAACGATCCGATCAACAGCGGTCGCGGTTTGCAGCTGCTGGCCAAGGCCGGTTTGATCACCCTGAAACCGGGCGTCGGTTACAAAGCCACCGAAGACGACATCGTCGCCAACCCGAAGAAAATCAAAATCCTGCAAGTCGAAGCGGTGCAACTGGTGCGCGCTTATGACGACGCCGATCTGGTGCAGGGCTACCCGGCCTACATTCGTTTAGCGAAGACTTTCGATGCCGGTTCGGCGCTGCTGTTCGACGGCCTCGACCACAAGGAATACGTGATCCAGTTCGTCATCCAGCCGAAGAGCAAAACCGATCCGCGCCTGATCAAATTCGTCGACATCTACCAGCATTCGCCGGCCGTTCGCGCTGCGCTGGATAAGGCCCACGGCAAGCTGTATCAAGCCGGTTGGGAAAGCTGAGCATGACGGCCGCGATCCAACGGCGACTGGAAATTCCAGAGCCACACTATGCTGAAAAAACCGAACTGCATCCGGAACTGAATCGCGCTCATGTGCGCTTCATCGGTCTGGGCAAAACCTACAACGGTCGACAAGGCCCGGTCGCCGCGTTGCAGGGCATCGATCTGGCGATTCAGCGCGGTGAAGTGTTCGGCATCATCGGTCGCAGCGGCGCCGGCAAATCGTCGCTGATCCGCACCATCAATCGCCTGGAACAACCAACGTCGGGGCGCGTGTTGATCGATCAGGTCGACATCGGCGAGTTCGATGAAGACCGCCTCGTGGCGCTGCGCCGACGCATCGGCATGATCTTCCAGCACTTCAATCTGATGTCGGCCAAGACCGTTTGGCAGAACGTCGAACTGCCGCTGAAAGTGGCTGGCGTACCGAAAGAGCAACGCGAGAAAAAGGTGCGAGAACTGCTTGAACTGGTCGGTCTTCAAGAAAAGCACAAAGCCTATCCGGCACAGCTTTCCGGTGGCCAGAAACAGCGCGTCGGCATCGCCCGCGCGCTGGTGCATGACCCGGATATTCTGCTCTGCGACGAGGCCACCTCGGCGCTCGATCCAGAGACCACCCAGTCGATCCTCGGCCTGCTGCGCGAGATCAACCAACGCCTGGGCCTGACCATCGTGTTGATCACTCACGAGATGGCAGTCATCCGCGAAATCTGCGACCGCGTCGTCGTGCTTGAGCACGGCCGCGTCGTCGAACAAGGCCCAGTGTGGGAAGTGTTCGGCAATCCGCAACACGAGGTCAGCCAGACCTTGCTCGCGCCGCTGCAACACGCCTTGCCGGAAGAATTGCAGAGCCGTTTGCACCCGCAGCCGCCCTCCTCCGACGCAGCGGTGGTGCTGCGTTTGCAGTTCACCGGTAGTGCCAGCGACGAACCGGATCTGGCGGCACTTTTTACAGCCCTCGGTGGCCGGGTGAAATTGTTGCAGGGTGGCGTCGAACGGATTCAGGGGCACGCACTGGGGCAACTGTTATTGGCCGTCAGCGGCTCAGCGTTCAGCGCCGAACAATTGCGCGAACGCGCCGCACCGTGGGCGCAACGAGTGGAGGTGTTGGGTTATGTGGTTTGATCGCTTGTTGCAGGGGTTTATCGACACGTTCCTGATGGTCGGCGTGTCGTCGCTGATCGCGCTGCTGGTAGGGATTCCCATGGCGGTGATTCTGGTCACCAGCGACAAGGGCGGCATCTACGAAGCACCGCTGTTGAACCGTGCCTTGGGCGCCTTCGTGAACCTGTTTCGCTCGATCCCGTTTCTGATTCTGATGGTCGCGCTGATTCCGTTTACCCGGTTGATTGTCGGCACTACGTACGGAGTCTGGGCGGCGGTTGTGCCGCTGACGATTGCGGCGACGCCGTTCTTTGCACGGATTGCTGAAGTGAGTTTGCGTGAGGTTGATCATGGTTTGATCGAAGCCGCGCAGGCGATGGGGTGCCGGCGTTGGCACATTGTCTGGCATGTGTTGTTGCCGGAAGCGCTGCCGGGAATTGTCGGTGGGTTCACGATTACGCTGGTGACGATGATCAACTCATCCGCCATGGCCGGGGCGATTGGTGCGGGCGGATTGGGGGATATTGCGTATCGCTACGGGTATCAGCGGTTTGATAGCCAGATCATGCTGACGGTGATTGTGTTGCTGGTGGCGTTGGTGGCGGTGATTCAGTTGGGCGGGGATCGGTTGGCTCGGGGGTTGAATAAGCGCTAATAAAACTGTGAGTAATGACTGTGGCTAGGGGGAAGTTCCTTAGCCATGGACGATCCATATTCGAATTAGCGCCCCGCCCTTGCCATTATTGAATCGAACTTTTCTCCGAGATCCATAGCAGCATAAGCCAAAGAGTCCGCATTTTTTGCCGAAATCTGCGCTTGGAGGCGCCTGTCACTATTGAAAATATGGGCCGCATCGTCGAGTCGCATAAGTTCGCTTTTCCCATACAGCATCACGTCCTCTATCGAGTTATCTCCTTCTACCGTTTCAATGTAATGAACTGAATAGTATTTAAGACCTGCGATTGCTTTGAACATAGCCTCCGCATCATCAATATCACCTGCTTTCAGGCCCGTACCGCTTAGAATTTGTTTAGAATCCAGCGCCGGATTGAACATCATCATGGCTGTCACCAAAGTATGTTTGCATGATTTTGTTCGCCACTTGGGGCATTGAGTCAAGAAGATAACGAGCTCCGGCTACAGTATCTCTGCCTGATGTCAATGCATTAAGAATTATTCGGTCTTCGCTTTCCGACAACAACCCATTAGCGTCCCGTCTTGTGCCGGGATTGTTCCTGACCATTGCGTACAGGTTCAACCCATCGATGTCACCCGCCGGGTCCGCACTAATCTATCTTTGCAGCCACGGCGCATAATACCGAAACCCATAATAATAAAACCCGGTTACATCCCGTTCCTTCCCCGAATAACGAATGCTTTTGTATTTCGCGCCCAACGCATTGTTGCTCGCCCAACACGCCGTACGGCCAAACGGGTAGTAGTGTTCCAGGCTCAATATCCCCGCGTTCTCATTCAACTCCATCGAGCTGGAACCAAGATGATCGCCTAGGCTGTAACGCCATTGATCGTTTACAGCACCTGCGGTGCCAATGCAGTAAACGCACTTGATTACGCCCCGCGTCGACACTGACTACATGCCGCTCTACACCGCCGACTTCGCAATGAATCTCAAGACCCGGCAGATAACGCACTTCTGTTGTCAGGGTTTGCCCGGATGCCCGACTGATTTGCGTCTTACGCAACCGATGCCCCGGCTGATCGTAGACATAACACTCAAAGTCATCCGCCTCAGCCCCACGCTGCACCAACGTCACCCGACTCAACTCATTGCGCACATTCCACGCCATGGCCTGCCCACGCTGCAATTCCAGCTGATTACCCGCCGCATCAAACCCAACCGTTATCTGCGCCTCTCCCGGCAGGGATCCATCGTCAAGCTGCGCCAGACTCCGATTGCTGCGCGCAGAAGTGAACATCGAAAACCCAGGCGCGCCACTGTGATGCCGCGTGATCAAGTTACCTGCCGCATCGTAAGCAAACTTCTGCGTGTAATTGCGCCGCTGCGCGGGATCCACCGGTACGGGCAATAGCTCGGGTAGCGCCGGGCCATGGTTCGGTTTGCTGACCTCCCAGCCTTTGGCCTCAACTAACTGATACAAGCTGTCATAGCGATAACGGCTGACCGGCTCGATGCGCTGGCCGTTGAAGTGACTGACGGTTTGGCACTTGTCTTCGAGCCCGACAATATTGCCCACCGGGTCGTAGGAGTAATTCAAATCCTGCAAAGACTGTTGCCCGGCGACACCCGCGAAAAGCCTCAGCAGGCGACCATCCTCAGGGCTGTAATCCGCACGTGAAACAACGCCGTTGCCTGCCGTTTCACTTTCGATCTGATCTTGTGCGTTATAACGGATTTCGCTGACAAGACACTGTGGATGCTGACCTTCACCGTCTTGCAAAAGCCATGTCGCAGAGAATTTTTCCGCCACGTTGCAATGGAAAATTTGTACATTACCCGCTGCATCGATCTGACGCTGCGGCTCGCCCGTTGGATTGAGCGCGTAGCGAGTGACGTAGGCTTTTTCTTCGAGAAGTTCGTCTCGGGCGTCCAGTAGAAGCGGCCAGTCCGGCGCATCCAGCTCAATGAGAAAACGTCGAGACTTCTCCAGCACTGCACCCGACCAACCATAATCGCCTAGGAACTGGCCACCGCCCGGGTCGTCATGCCGGATCAGTTGCCCACACTGATTGTGCTGGGCAAAACTCTCCGTGGCGTCGGCATAAGTCCAGCGCTCAACCACTTGAAGTTGCTCACCAAAGGCCTGCTCCGTCAGCGCTACCGGACGCTGCAAATCATCAAACTCACGATGACATTGGCTACCCCGTTCATCCCAAAAGGAACGTTGCGAACCCGCTTCATTGCACATGCTCAACTGCCAACCGGCATCCACGCTGTCCGTCAACAACACCTGACCACTCAAACCGTAAACGGTGCTCAGATTCGGTTTCGGCGCGGCGCCCCACAACCGTGAATCCCACGCCGCCACCTCGCGCCCCGCCTGATCGAATATCTGCCGGGTGATTCGCGGGGCGACGTCGGGTTTGTCCGGGTGCTGGCAGTACGCAACGCTACGAATGGCCAAGGCGCGCGGATCTATGACCAATAATTTTGGATGAGGTGAGTGCAGTCCTGCATTCAATGGCTGAAAAGATCCGTCATCCATTAGCTCTTTACCTGCAAGTTGAGACACCGTATGAGCCATCTCCGTTAGAAGAGACGCTTCAAGTCAAAAACCAGCCTGGTTTGTAGCATCGCCTTATCAAAAAAATGATCTGATTCTCGACATCACGCCTTTCGTTTCACCTGTATTTTTCGCTTTAATTGCAGGCTTTTTTAGAGACTGTAAGGATTCCACTTTCGGGATGTCTGGCAACTGAAATTCTGGCCTGCTCAGCTCAGTATCAAATAGCTCCCGAAGTGCTATTGCGTTGTGCCCCATATCTTTACTTGCATCCGAAAACATTTGCAGCAGCGGTTTATGGAGTTCTAATGGGATCGCCTGGACTGCAAGCGCCTCGTCAAAGGGAGGAGAATACAAATTACGAACTTTCTGGAAATCCTCCCTATTAGAACCTGATGAAACAAACTTAGGAGGCGCCTGAAGGCCATGTGGCTGGTTCAATGATCGTGAGACGCCCAATACAGGCGCTGTTGTACGATATCTGCGCCTGCGATCGAAATATTCATCCACTCCCCTGACATCTTGAAAAGTGAAACCTACTTGATCCTCTTTTCTTCCGGAGAATTTTTTTGTTGTTAACTCATGGGACGTCACAATGCCGAGGTGAGGAGGTGGCTGTACAATAGCAGGCTTTTTGTCATGCGTTGTTCCTTGGTAATCAGTTCTCCAGGAATCAGGCATTATCCCTGGCCTGACACGACTCAAAGGATAGATATTCACAACACCTGTTTTAATATTAATTATTCCTCCAAAAGCATTGCCTGGCTGCGACTGAGCCAAATAATATTTTAACTTCGCACCAGGAGAAAGATCGGGAAGCTCATAATCCACAACCATTTTATTGTGCCGAGGTGTTCCGTCATACAGATAAAACAATCCAGTTAAGACCGCACCTCCCTCAACATCGAATAAAGTGACAGGATTATTCTTCATTGCGCAATAGATATTCAATCCGTCGATATCTTTAAAAGGATCCGAGCTTATCCATCGCTGCAACCAAGGCGCGTAATACCGGTATCCATAGTAATAAAGCCCTGTCGCATCACGTTCCTTGCCGCTATAGCGATGGGTTTTGTACCTCGCCACTGAAGCGTTTTTTGCTGCCCAGCAGGCCGTACCGCCAAATGCATAATAGTGTTCAAGCGTCAGTATTGCGCCCTCGTCATCCAGTTCCAGCGTGCTGGAACTCAGATGATCGCTGAGGCCATAGCGCACTTGATCGGCGTGTGTTCCGTCGGGCCAATGCAGCATCCGTACTGAGTTGCGCCCGGCGATGACATTGATGACATGGCGTTCTTCACCACTGTTGTGCCGCCGCAACTCCAGTCCCGGCAGATAACGGACTTCGCTACGCAGCGCCCGACCTGCCGCGCAGGCAACTGAAACTTTGCGCACTCGGTGACCCACCCGATCGTAGCGGTAACACTCAAAATCGTCCTGTTGGTTTTCTCGCGAAACCACTGCCACTTCATGCAGTTGATTGTGAGTGTCCCAGACCAATTTTTGGCCGCGATTCAATTCAATTTGATTGCCGCACTTATCGAATCCGGCATTGATTTCCGGCTCTCCTGGCAACGAACCATCATCGCGCTGCCCGAGGCTACGGTTGCTGTTGCCGGAGGTGAACATCGCAAATCCGGCCGTTGCGCTGTGCTGACGGGAAACGAGATTGCCGCCGCTGTCGTAGACGAACTTCTGGAGATAATTGCGGCGCTGAGCAGGATCCAGCGGTGTCGCAATCAGCTCGGGCAATGCCGGCCCGTGACTTGGCTGGCTGACCTCCCAACCCTTGGCTTCGATCAGTTGATAGAGACTGTCGTAACGGTATGAACAGACCGGAGCAATGCGCTGGTTATTGAAGTAAGTGACAGGTTGGGACTTGTCTTCCAGCTCGACGATATTGCCCACCGGATCGACGCAATAATGCAGATCCAGCAAGGGTTTCTGAGGGTGGATGGCAGCGGTCAACCGAGTCAGCCGGCCATCCCTGGCGTCATAGCCAGCACGGGCGATAACGCCGTTCCCAGCGGTTTCGAATTCAACCTGATCCTGAGCGTTGTAACGAATATCGCTGACCAGACTTCGCAGCGTCGTTGCCTCTCCCGCCATTTGCAGCCAGACCTCGCGAGATCTGCCAGCGATGTCATAACCGAACCTTTGCGCGTTGTCCCGAGCATCGATCTGCTTGAGCAATTGCCCTGCGGAATTGAATTCCGAGCGCGTCGTAAACGTCGGTTCTTCCAATAGCGCATCGCGTCCGGCGAGATCGACGGGCCAGTCAGGCGCGTCAAGAGCCTCGAGGAATCGCTCCTGCACCGTCAATATGGAACCGGCTATGCCATAGCTGGGGCATTTCCGCGAACCTGCGGGATGATCGTGGCGGATCAATCGGCCGCACTGGTTGTGTTGCGCGAGCGCTTCATCGGCGTCGCCATAAATTAGTCGCTCAACAATTTTTGCTGGGTGGCTGACCATCTGCTCTGTAACGGAGACTGAGCGACGTTGTGTGTCGTACTCATAATGTCGCTGCGTACCCCGTGCATCCCAGGACGAAAGCGTTGATCCCGCCTGTTCCAGCAAGCTCAATTGCCAACCGGCATCCACGCTGTCTGTCAGCAACGCCTGACCGCTCAAACCGTATACGGTGGCCATGTTCGGTTTGGGTGCGGCGCCCCACAGGCGCGGATCCCACGCCGCCACTTCGCGCCCCGCCTCATCGAAGATCTGCCGAGTGATGCGCGGATCGACCTCGGGTTTGTCCGGGTGCTGGCAATAGGCAACGCTGCGAATCGCCAATGCTCGCGGGTCGACGACGGACAGTGTGGGATGAGGTGAGTGCTGAGTCGCCTTCATGGCTGTGAACGTCCTCCAGGCTTAGGGGTAGCCTGAAGGTTTTTTCATCGGGTCGATACTGTAAGAAGTAACAGGTCGGTATTGAGGCAAGATCAAAAGATCGCAGCCTGCGGCAGCTCCTACAGGATCGAGGCCGACCGTTGGATGAACGCCTGTAGGAGCTGCCGCAGGCTGCGATCTTTTCGCTTATAGTCGGCACATCTCTCCCTGAACATGCAGCCGACCATGAAGCAGACTCCCACCGACCTCGAACAGATCACCGCCACCACCCTCGGCCACTACAACTCGGTGGCCGAAGACTTCCGTGAAGGCACACGTGATCACGATGTCAGCCAGAATATCGATGCGCTGCTGCGGCATATTCAGGGTTCAGCGCCGTTGACGATTCTGGATTTCGGCTGCGGGCCGGGGCGGGATTTGCAGACGTTTACGCGTATGGGTCACGTTGCGGTGGGGCTGGATGGCTCTGAGGAATTTGCGCGGATGGCGCGTGAGGACAGTGGCTGTGAGGTGTTGCAGCAGGATTTTCTGAAGCTGGATCTCCCGGCTGAACGCTTTGACGGGATTTTCGCCAATGCGGTGCTGTTTCATGTGCCGTTGCAGGAGTTGCCGCGGGTGCTCAAGCAATTGCATGGCGCTTTAAAACCCGGTGGGGTGTTGTTCAGTTCCAATCCGCGCGGGGATAACCGTGAGGGCTGGAACGGGCCGCGTTATGGCTCGTATCACGATCTGGCGGCTTGGCAGGGGTTGTTGACGGCGGCGGGGTTTGTCGAGCTGGAGCATTACTTCCGGCCGGCGGGGCTGCCGCGCGAGCAGCAGCCTTGGTTGGCGAGTGTTTGGCGTAAGGGTTGAGTCGGGTCAGGGAAAGCCCCTCACCCCAGCCCTCTCCCAGAGGGAGAGGGGGCCGATTGGGGGGTATTCAGGAAATACACTGACTTGACCAAACTTCGCTGAATCCATAATCGACCCGGTCCTTCAGGTCGATGGATAGCGTCAGACGCCTCGGTCAGTCCCCTCTCCCCCCGGGAGAGGGTTAGGGTGAGGGTCGTTGTTGACTTGATCTTTTTTCGGTTCGCGAATCTTGTACCAGGCCACGTACAGCGCCGGCAGGAACAGCAGCGTCAGCAGCGTCGCCACGACAATCCCGCCGATCATCGCGTAGGCCATCGGCCCCCAGAATACTTCGCGGGCGATCGGGATCATGCCCATGCTCGCCGCCGCAGCGGTCAGCAGGATTGGCCGGCGTCGATGCTCGGTCGCTTCCACCACCGCATCCCACGGCTCATAGCCTTTGCGTTCGAATTCATCGATCTGCGTGACCAGAATCACCGAGTTGCGGATGATGATGCCGATCAGCGCGAGAATCCCCAGAATCGCCACGAAGCCCATCGGCGTACCGGTCGGCACCAGCGCCAGCACCACGCCGATCAGCCCCAGCGGCGCGACACTCGCCACCAGGAACATCTTCTGCACGCTGTGCAACTGGATCATCAGGAACGTCGCCATCAAGAACAGCATCAATGGCAACACCTTGGCGATTGGCCCTTGGGCCTTGCCGCTTTCCTCGACCGTACCGCCGGTGGCGACTTTGTAGCCGACCGGCAGTTTTTCCGCGAAGGCATCAATCGATGGCTTGAGGATTTTCACCAGGTCGGTCGGCTGAATCTCGTCGCGCACCGAAGCCTTGATGGTGATGGTCGGCAAACGATCGCGACGCCACACCAGCGGTTGCTCCAGCTCATAACGAACCGTGGCGAATGCGAGCAGCGGGATCGAGGTGCCGCTCGGTGTGACGATCTGCAGGTTCTGCAGGGTTTCCGGGGTACCGCGTTCGGAATCCACCGCACGACCGACCACGTTGATCAGGTAGATATCGTCATCGACCTGGGTCAACGGCGAGCCACTGACGATGCTGTTCATCAGGTTGGCGACGTCTTCGGACGACAACCCGAGCTGGCGCGCTTTGTCCTGTGCGATGTCGATACGCAGGACTTTGCCCGGCTCGTTCCAGTCGTAAATGATCTCGCCGATGTGCGAGTTTTTGTCCAGTTCGGTGGCGAGGTCGATGGCGTGCTTGCGCACTTGATCGATGTCCTTGCCGCTGACCCGGTACTGAATCGGACGCCCTACCGGCGGGCCCATTTCCAGTGCCTGCACGTAGCTGCCGATGCCGACGAACTCTTTGCGCAGACGTTCACGCAGCCGTGCGCTCAGAGCCTCGCGAGACTCGAAGCCTTTGCTGACGATCACCAATTGCGCGTAGTACGGGTTTTGCAATTGCTGGTCGAGTGGCAGGTAGAAACGGATCGCGCCCTGACCGATGTAGGTGCTCCAGCGCACGATGTCCGGGTCGCCCTTGAGCGTTTCTTCGAGTTTGTCGACGGCCTTGCGGGTTTCGTCGATCGAGGCGTTTTGCGGCAGGTTCAGGTCGACGAGAATTTCCGGACGATCCGAGGCCGGGAAGAACTGGTTCTGCACGAAACGCATGCAGAAAATCGACAGTGCAAACAGCAGCACGGTGATACCGATCGCCCACCAACGGTTGCGCATGCTCCACAGCAAACCGCCGTTGAATGCGCGGCCAATGCGCCCTGGTTCTGCGGCATGGGGTTTCACGTTGGCGCTGAGGATGTGCACGCCGATCACTGGCGCGAAGAACACCGCGACGATCCACGAAACGATCATCGCCACCGCGATCACCGCAAACAGCGTGTAGGTGTACTCACCAGCGGAGCTGGCGTTGAGGCCGATCGGCACGAAACCGGCGACGGTCACCAGCGTACCGGTGAGCATCGGGAACGCGGTCGAGGTGTAGGCGTAGGTCGCGGCCTGCTCCTTGGTCTCGCCCATTTCCAGGCGCGTGACCATCATCTCCACCGTGATCATCGCGTCGTCCACCAACAGGCCGAGGGCGATGATCAACGCACCGAGGGAAATCCGCTGCATGGTGATGCCGCTGTATTCCATGAAGACGAAGACCATCGCCAGCACCAGCGGAATCGAGCACGCCACCACCAGACCGGCGCGCACGCCGAGGCTGATAAAGCTCACCACCAAGACGATGATCACCGCTTCGAACAGCGCGCTGGTGAAGCCGCCAACAGCTTCTTCCACCACCACGGCCTGATCGGAAACGGTGTGGATGCCAACGCCTACCGGCAGGTCTGCGGTGACTTGATCGATGCGCTCATGCAACGCTTTACCGAACGCCTGAACGTTGCCGCCCTTCTGCATGGCGATCGCCAGACCGATTGCCGGTTTGCCGTCGAAACGGAATTCCGGGGTGGCAGGGTCGACATAACCGCGACTGATCTCGGCGATGTCGGCCAGACGATAGAAGCGGTCGTTGAGCTTGAGGTTGACCTCGGCCAGATCTTTCTCCGAGGCGAATTGCCCCGACGTGCGCACGGAAATCCGCTCCGGCCCGGCCTCGATCACACCTGCCGGGGTCACGGCGTTCTGCGATTGCAGGCTCTCTACGACCTGGCGCTGATCGATGCCCAGCGCAGCCAGTTTGCGCGTGGAGAAGTTCAGGTAAATCACTTCGTCCTGCTGGCCGACCATTTCGATCTTGCCCAGCCCCGGCACGTTGCGAATCTCCGCCCGCGCCTGCTCCACGTAGTCGCGCAACTGGCGCATGGTCAGGCCGTCGGCGGTAAACGCGTAGACCGAACCGAACACATCACCGAACTCGTCGTTGAACCCCGGGCCTTGAATGCCTTGGGGAAACTGCCCGCGAATATCGTTGATCTTCTTGCGCACCTGGTACCAGATTTCCGGGATGTCCTTGGCACTGGTGGTGTCGCGCAGGTACACGTACACCGTCGATTCACCGGGGCGCGTGTAGCTTTTCACGTAGTCGAGGGAGTCGAGCTCTTCGAGTTTTTTCTCGATGCGGTCGGTGACCTGCTTGAGCGTTTCCTCTTGGGTCGCGCCCGGCCATTTGGTCTGGATCACCATGGTTTTGATGGTGAACGACGGGTCTTCTTCGCGGCCCAGATTGAAGTAGGAAAACACCCCCATCAGCAACGCGACGAACATCAGGTACCAGACGAAGGACTGGTGTTTCAGGGCCCATTCGGAGAGGTTGAAAGAGCCTTTCATTGACTGTCCTCGTCAAGTTTCACTGATTGTCCGGGTTTGAGACTGTTGACGCCGGCGCTGACCACTTGCTCGCCGTTCTTCACGCCACCGGCCAGCACCACGGTGCTGTCGGTGCGGCTGACGACGGTGACATCGCGGGGGCTGACGGTTTTGTTTTGGGTGTCGATCACCCAGATCCGTGTTTTGCCATCGACTTCCTGCAACGTGGTTGCCGGCAGTTCGATGCGCGGTTTGATCGCCGAGCTGAGGGTCACACTGATCGCGGTGCCGAGACGGAAACCTTCCGGCGTATCAGTCAGGGTCAGACGAGCGCGGCGGGTGCGCGTGGCGCTCTGTGCCTGCGGTTCGATTTCGCGGATGACCGCGGTGGTTTTGATGCTCGGATCGAGTTGCGCAGCGACCAAAAACACCACGTCCTTGGGGATCTGATCGACCAAAGTGTCCGGCAGATCGATCACCGCTTCCTTGATGTCCGGTTGCGCCAGCGTCACCACTTGTTGACCCGCCGTCACCACTTGCCCGGCCTCGGCATTCCACGCGGTGACCACGGCTTTGTGGTCGGAGCGCAGTTCGGTGTAGCCGAGTTGATCCTTGCTCTGATTGACCGCCGCCCGCGCCTGATCGAGCGAGGCCTGAGTGGTTTTCAGGTTAGTGGTGGCCTCGTCGAGTTGCGCCTGCGCGCCGACGCCGCGATCAAACAGCGCTTGCTGACGTCGCGCATTGGCTTGTGCGTTGATCAGTTGCGCTTCGATTTTTGCCAGATCGCCCTGCGCCGAACGCAGCTGATTTTGTTGATCGGACGGGTCGAGGGTGGCGAGCAGTGTGCCCTTATCCACTTCGGTGCCGACATCAACGTTACGGCTGGCAATGCGTCCGCCAACACGGAAACCGGTGTTGCTCTCGTAGCGCGCCTGAATGCTGCCGGCGAAGCGACCGAGGGTTTCTTCGTTCAAGGCCTCGACCTTGACCGACAACACCGGGCGCACCGGCTCCGGAGGCGGCTCCTTCTTGGAGCATGCCGCGAGCAACAGCCCGACGGCCAACAGCCCGAAACGCTTCATGGCTGCGCTCCCATTTCCAGATCCTTGTAGGTGTTCTCGGCAATCTCGACTTTCATGCCCGGGTGCAATAATTGGCCGCCGGCGATGATGACTTTTTCGCCGCCATTGAGACCTTCGCTGATGATCACTTTGCCGGTCAGGTAACGGCCGACCGTGACCGTGTGCAATTGCGCTTCGCCCTTGTCGTCGACCAGCCACACGGCGGGGTAGCTGACATTTTTGGTCAGCGCCGACCACGGCAAAGCCACCGCCGATTTACCGGTGCCCTTGGCCGTCGCGCTCACTACCGAACCGAGTTGCATGCCCGGCGGCAGTTTGTCGAGGGTGACTTTGACTTGCACGGTGCCGGACTGCGCGGACACCGACGGGGTGATTTCGCGCACGGTGCCGGTGGTTTTGATTTCGGGATTGTCGAGCAGGCTGACGGTGATCTTGTTATCCGTCGGCCGCTCGGCCAGCAGCGACTCGTAGACGTTGAATACCGCATCGCGATCGCCGTCGCGGGCCAGACTGAAAATCGGCGCCGTGGCTTGCACGACCTGACCAACTTCGGCCTGACGCTCAGTGATGACGCCCGGCGCATCAGCAATCAGCGAGGTGTAGCTGAGCTGATCCTTGGCATTGGCCAGTTGCGCCTGAGCCGCGCTCAAGGCGCTTTGGCTGCTGCGCAACGCGGCTTGCGCGGTATCGAATTCGCTTTGGCTGGTGTAGCCCTTGGGCAGCAGTTTTTGCTGACGCACAAACGCCGCCGCGCTCTGCTTGACCCGCGCCTGTTCGGCGACGACCTGAGCCTGAGCGGAATCGACGTTGGTCTGCAAATCCTTGGGATCGAGTTTGGCCAGCACTTGCTTGGCCGTGACACGGTCGCCGACATCGACCGAGCGCTGGATGATTTTGCCGCCGACGCGGAACGACAATTCTGTCTGCACGCGCGCCTGCACATCACCGGTCAGTGTCACCGAGGCCGCGTAATCCGCGGGTTTCACCTCTTGAACAAAGACTCTCGGCAGGTACTCCTGGGGAGCCTTCTTTTCGCCGCAAGCGGTCAGCAAGGCAATGGCGCTCAAAGCCATTACCACTTTAATTCCGGGACCCGCCATGCAGACTCCTTGGCATTTTTAGACGATCAGGACGATACGACTTCAGAGCTTAGAACAGGGTTCAACCATTGCTCATGCGAATAACAGATTAAACACCGAAGGAGCTGCCGAAGGCTGCGATCTTTTGCTTTTTTGCGGAAAAGATCAAAAGATCGCAGCCTTCGGCAGCTCCTACAGGGGGTATTCTGCGACGGATTCCGAGGATCTCATTCATGCTCAACATCCTGGCGGTGGCCAATTACCGCTCGATCAACAAATTGGTGATTCCGCTGGGCCGGCTCAACCTGATCACCGGCCCCAATGGCAGTGGCAAGTCCAACCTCTATCGGGCCTTGCGCCTGTTGGCGGAAACCGCGCAGGGCGGTGTGGTCAATGCACTGGCGCGTGAAGGCGGACTGGATTCGACGTTCTGGGCCGGGCCGGAAACCATCAGCCGGCGCATGCGCAACGGCGAGGTGCCAATCCAGTCGACGGTGCGCCAAGGCGTGAAGCGTTTGCGCCTGGGCTTTGCCGGGGAAGATTTCAGTTATTCGATCAGCCTCGGCCTGCCCGATTCCAACGGCCATTTCATGCTGCCCGAGCACTCGCGGCCAATCCCTTCGCGCTTCAGCCTCGACCCGCAGATCAAGCGCGAATGCATCTGGGCCGGCCCGCATTACCGCCCCGCCAGCCTGTTGGTCGATCGCGACGGCCCGATGATTCGCGCGCGCAACGAGCGCCAATGGGATGTGCTGGCGCAGCACACGCCGAACTTCGACAGCCTGTTCGATCAGGTCGGCAGCCTGCGCAGCTCGCCGGAAGTGTTCCAGATGCGCGAGTTCATTCGTCGCTGGCGTTTTTATGATCACTTTCGCAGCGACGCCGACGCACCGGTGCGCCAACCGCAATTGGGCACGCGCACGCCGGTGCTGCACCACGACGGCCGCGATCTGGCGGCGGCGTTGCAGACCATTATTGAAATCGGTGACGGCGACGCGATGCGTGCGGCGATTACTGATGCCTTTCCGGGGGCGCGCTTGCATATCGACGCTCAGGCGGGTGGACGCTTTGCCATCGAGTTCTATCAGGAAGGTTTGCTGCGGCCACTGTCGGCGGCGGAGTTGTCGGACGGGACGTTGCGTTATTTGTTGTTGGTCGCGGCGTTGCTGACACCGAGGCCGCCGTCGCTGATGGTGCTGAACGAGCCGGAAACCAGCCTGCACCCGGATCTGCTGCCGGCATTGGCACGGTTGATCATTCGTGCGTCGGAGCAATGTCAGGTGTGGGTGGTGTCGCATGCGCGGCGGTTGATTTCGGCGTTGCAGGAGGATCCGGAGTGCAATTGCATTGTGCTGGAGAAGACGCTGGGGGAGACCGGGATTGTCGGGCAGAAAGTGCTGGAGACGCCGGCGTGGTATTGGCCGGATTGAGTGGCGCGACATAGATTCGCGAGCAGGCTCGCTCCCACATTAGATCGCGTACAACTGTGGGAGCGAGCCTGCTCGCGAAAGCGATTCAAGCGTCGCCGCTGAATCAGACAATCACCCCTGCCACTTGCCCCCTTCAACAATCACGCTCTCAGGCTTGGTGTCATCGCTCAGTTCTTTACGCACGTATTGGTCGTACAGCTTGAGCAGATACTTCTCTTCACCCAACTTCGTCAGCTCGGTATTCACCCAGTCACGCAGTTCGATATTGCCCTTCTTCACCGCCGGTGCAATCGGCGCTTCGGCACCGAGTTTATCCTCCAGCACGCGATAGCCCGGGTTCTGCTTGGCCCAGCTGAACAGCACCAGATTGTCCTGCGCATAAGCATCGCCGCGACCATTGGCCAGGGCTTGCAGCGACTCGGAGTTTTTCTCGAACTTCAGCAGTTTCCAGTCCGGGTGATTCTTGGTCAGCCAGATATCGGCCGTGGTGCCGGTGGTGACGATGGTGGTGCGGGTCGCCAGGTCATCCAGGTTTTTCACCGAGCTGCTTTGCGGCACCAGCGCTTGCACAGCAACCTTGAGGTTCGGGTTGGTGAATTCCACCGCTTCCTTGCGCTCAGGCGTGACGGTCATGTTGGCGAGGATCAGGTCGACCTTGTCGCTTTGCAGAAACGGAATGCGGCTCGCCGGTTCGACGGCAACGAACTCGACCTTGTTTTCATCGCCGAGCAGATCCTTGGCGAAACGACGGCCGATGTCGGTATCGAAACCGACGTAACGCCCCGCTTCATCGACAAAACCGAACGGCGGCTTGTCGGTAAACACGCCGACGATCAGTTTGTCGCGGGCCTTGATCTTGTCCAGATAACCGGCCGGCGCGGTGCTTTCGCTGGCGACTTTCGGCTTTGGCGGTTCTTCGGTTTTGCTGCAACCGGCAAGCAAGGCGAGGCTCAATAGGGGCAGTAAAAAAGCGGCAGTTTTCATAACAGTTCCAGTTCCTTTGTCGGATTCGTTTTTGGCAGTGTTGCAACGAAGGAGAACTTCTCCAGAAACTGCTGCGCGCGTGCGGTTTGCGGGTTCGTAAAGAAAATCTCGGGTGGGGTCTGTTCAAGGATGCGCCCGGCATCCATGAACACGATGCGGTCGGCCACCGCGCGGGCGAAGGCCATTTCGTGGGTGACGATCAGCAGGGTCATGCCCTCGCGGGCCAGGCCCTGAATGACCTGCAAAACTTCCTTGACCATCTCCGGATCAAGGGCGGCGGTGACTTCGTCGAAGAGCATCACGCGCGGGTTCATGCACAGCGAACGGACGATGGCGATGCGTTGCTGCTGACCGCCCGAGAGCTGACGCGGGAAGGCATCGCGCTTGTCCAGCAGACCCACGCGTTCGAGCAACGCTTCGGCTTGCTGCTGCGCTTCGCGACGCTGACGCTTTTGCACCTTGAGCGGGCCGAGCAGCAAATTATCGAGCACGCTCATGTGCGGGAACAGGTGATAACTCTGGAACACCATGCCGATCTGCTGGCGGATATCACGCCAGTCGGTGGCCTTGTCGAGCAGCTCACGGCCGACAAATTTCAGGCTGCCGCTGTGGGCGACTTCGAGGCCATTGAGGCAACGCAGCAGCGTACTTTTGCCGCAGCCGCTGGGGCCGAGGATGACGATCACTTCACCGCTCTGCACTTGCAGATCGATGCCGTTGAGCACCTGCTGCTCGCCGTAGAATTTGTTGAAACCGTGAAACTCGATCAATGCGCTCATGCTTGCGTCCAGCGCCGCTCCAGCGCGCGCGAGGCGGCCGAGAGCGGGTAGCAGATGAAGAAGAAAAACAGGAATAGCACGCCGTAGATCAGCACTGATTCATAGGTGCGTTCGATGATCTGCTGGCCGACCTTGATTACATCCACCACACCGATCAGTACCGCCAGCGAACTGGTTTTGATGATTCGTGTGTAGACGTTGATGGTCGGCGGCGTCATGCGTTTCAGCGCTTGCGGCAGCAACACGTAGCCGTAGAGTTGCGCAGCGTTCAGTCCAATCGACAGCCCCGCCTCACGCTGCCCACGCGGCAACGAATGCAATGCGCCGCGCGCCACTTCGCCGACCTCGCTCGCGCCCCACAGCGATAGCACCAGCACGGCACACCAGAAACTCGGAATGCTCAGGCCAAAGAAAATCGGCAAGCCGAAGAACAACAGGTACAACCAGACCAGCACCGGGATCGCCCGGAACAGCTCCAGATACACCCGCAGAATCGCGTTCAACCACGTCACGTTCAACGTGCGCAATACACCGTAGAGCACGCCGCCGACGGTGCTGATGGCGATGCTCAGAAACGAGATCGACAAGGTTTGCCCGGCGCCTTTTGCCAGTTGCGGCAACGATACCCAGAGTAATTCAAGACCCGAACTGGCCATGCTGGAGCCTCCTTTCCAGACGGCTGAGCAACAGCGACAGCGGCAAGAACAACAGCACGCAGATCAGCGTCAGCACGGCGAGCATTTCGTAGGTTTTGTAATAGAGCGCGATGTAGCTTTTGGTGGTGTAGAGAATTTCCGGCACCGCCACCGCCGAGACCACGGTGGTTTCCTTGAGCAGGAAAATGAAATTGGCGAACAGCGAAGGCAGGCTGAGAATCCCCGCTTGCGGCAGGATCACATAGCGCAGCAACTGCCCGTGGGACAGGCCGATGGAGCGCCCGGATTCCAGTTGCGCCTGCGGCACCGCGTCGACACCGGCGCGCAGCACTTCGGTGAGGTAGGCGCCGCCGAGGAAGGTCATGGTGATGATCGCAGCGGTGAAACCGGACACCTGAATCCCTACTGCCGGCAAGGCGAAATAGACGAAAAACAGCTGGATCAGCAGTGGCGTGTTGCGCGCCAGTTCCACGTACAGGCCGACCAGTTTTTGCAGGTACGGCGTGCGGAACACCAGAATCGTCGCGTTGAGCAGCGCCACCACCAGCGAGGTGCCAATGGCGATGAAACCGACCTGCAGCGTCACACCCACGGCTTTGAGAAACGCGGGCAGCGTGCTGAGAATAAAAGCGTAATCGAAGGTCATGAAGCGTCCTGGACATCGCTCGGTAAGCGACGGTCGTGCAGTCCATGGACAGCGGGTGGCTGTCCGGCAGGCACTGACTTTATAGGTATAAAAACAAGAATTTAAATACCGTTAAAGCATATTGATATCACTCAAAAAACTATCCTGTCGGTTTGCCGGGAAGGAATAAGAAGGCTATTTTTCCTTGCGCTGTAGGACGGATCTTTTTTTGATTTAGGCCCTCCAAGGACGCACAGCTTTTGGTCAGACTCCTCCGGCCGAAACCAATTACAAGGAAGAGAACATGGACGTAAAAGCGCCGCAGCGGCTGGATCCGCAGGAGATTTTGAAATTGTTGGTGGCGTTGAGGCGGGCGTTGAAGGCTGGAGTGGCCTGAGCAATAAAGATCAAAAGATCGCAGCCTTCGGCAGCTCCTACAGGTGTTCATTTCCCTGTAGGAGCTGCCGAAGGCTGCGATCTTCTGCTTCTGGCTGCTGATTTTGCACACACAAAAACGCCGATGCCCATCACTGGCCATCGGCGTTTTCACACCTTGAAGGGGGTGGTTCAAGCGTCAGATCAGAACGCCGGCAGTACCGCGCCGTTGTACTTCTTCTCGATGAACGCTTTCACTTCCGGGCTGGTCAAGGCTTTGGCCAGTTTCTGGATCGCGTCGCTGTTCTTGTTGTCCTCACGGGCCACCAGGAAGTTCACGTACGGCGAGTCAGCGCCCTCAATCACTAGCGCATCTTTCTGCGGGTTCAGCTTGGCTTCCAGCGCGTAGTTGGTGTTGATCATGTCCAGATCAACTTCCTTCAGAACGCGTGGCAGCAGGGCCGATTCCAGTTCCTTGAACTTGAAGTTGTGCGGGTTCTTGGCGATGTCTTTCGGCGTTGCCAGAGCGTTTTTCGGGTCTTTCAGCTCAATCAGGCCAGCCTTCTGCAGCAGGATCAGTGCACGGCCGCTGTTGCTGCCTTCGTTCGGGATGGCGATGGTCGCGCCGTCTGGCAGTTCAGCCAGGGTTTTGTACTTGCTCGAGTAACCACCGAACGGTTCAACGTGCACGCCTTGCACAGTCACCAGGTACTTGGATTTGTCGTCCTTGTATTTACCCTGGTTGAAGCTGTTCAGGTACGGCAGGGTCTGGAAGTAGTTGGCATCCAGACGCTTCTCGCCCACTTGCACGTTCGGCTGAACGTAGTCGGTGAAGACTTTGATTTCCAGATCCACGCCTTCTTTGGCCAGGGTCGGTTTGATCAGCTCAAGAATTTCAGCATGCGGCACTGGCGTTGCGGCAACCACCAGTTTCTCGCCAGCGTTGGCCAGGGAAGCCGTCAGAGCAGCCGCCAATGCGGTAAACAACAGAACCTTTTTCATGCAGTGTCCTTATCGAAAATCGGTCGTCATCGACGACGGCATCTAATACGAGTGCCAGTGAAGTGATATCGCTGGCGTGGGTCGGACAATACCGGGATTTTATATTCCCGGACAATAACGTTTATTCACGTTGATATTCCATTTTGTTCATACACGCGGTTTAGACGTGTAGGAGCTGCCGAAGCTGCGATCTTTTGATTTTCAACAAGTTAAAACGTCGAAAAGCAAGATCAAAGGATCGCAGGCTGCGCCAGCTCCTACAGGAGGCCGGCGTTTTTCAGGAGCTGTTTGAGGGCGGCCTGGTCAGTCGTAGAGCCTGTAGCGATGATTTGTTTGATCTGGGTTTCGATCTGCGTCAAGAGCGGTGGCAGATTGAGGTGCTCTGGCAGAATCTCGTCGCCCGTGCTTACCAGCAACGCAAAATGAATGACGTTTTCCAGCTCACGGGTGTTGCCCGGCCAGCTGTGTTGTTCGAGCACGTGTTGCGCGGCTTCGCTGATCAGCGGCACCGGCAGGTCGAGGCGCTGGCTATAGATGCCGAGGAAATACTCGGCCAGCGAGAGGATATCGCCGATCCGCGCGCGCAACGCCGGTAACTCGAGATGACCTTCGCTGAGATAGTGATAGAGCCGCTCGTGGAATTTTCCGGCGTCCACCGCTTGTGCCAGATCAATGCTGGTGGCTGCGACCAGGCGCACGTCGACCGGGCTCGGCTGATGTGCACCGACGCGAGTGACCTCGTGGTTTTCCAATGCGGCGAGCAATTTGATCTGAATCGGCAGCGGCAGATCGCCGATTTCATCCAGGTACAACGTCCCGCCATTGGCCGAACCGAACCACCCCGCGCGGCTGCTCGCCGAGCCGCTGAACGTGCCGGCGGCATAGCCGAACAACTCGGCATCGGCGTAGGTCGGGCTGATCGCGCCGCAATTGACCGAGACGAATAAACCGCTGCGATCACTGGCGCGATGGATATGGCGGGCGAGCAATTCTTTACCGGTGCCGGTCTCGCCACGGATCAATACCGAGATCGAGCGCGGGGCCAATTGCTCCAGCTCTTCGCGCAACTGGCGCGAGCGTGGATCGACGAACACCAGCGCTTTGGCGCGGATGCTCAGGGGGCTTTTTTCTGCATCGGGAAAGGTCAGCAACGGCTGACCGAAAGTGTCGAAACTCATGGCAGACTCCCGCCCAAAACCGCCGGGAGACGGGGGCGATCAAAGAAAAAACAAATCAGGCGCGACGGCGAGCGTGGTGTTCCATACGGTTTTGCAGGCGATAGAGATAAGCAAAACCCTGCTCCCAACGCTGATGCCCGGACTTGACGTTGATGTGCCCGGCACCGGCGAGAATCCCCGCCTCGGCGCCCCAGTTGCGCGCCAGTTCCATGGCACGCGGCGCACTCACGGCCGCATCGTTGTCGGAGCTGACGACCTGACTTGGAAACGGCAGCAGATCCGTTGGAATCGGTGCGAAATTGCGCAGCGCGGGTGCGCAGGCCGGACGTTCGACATCCGCCGGCGCGACTAGCAAGGCGCCGCGCACCTGACGCAGGTATTGCACTGGGGCAGTGGCCGCCCAATGGGCAACGGTGATGCAGCCGAGGCTGTGGGCGATGAGGATGACGGGCGTGCTGTCAGCGGCAATCGCCTCGGCCAGCGCGGCGACCCAATCTTCACAACGCGGCGTCAGCCAATCGGCCTGCTCGACCCGCGCGCTGTTCGGCAGGCTGTTCTGCCAATGGCTTTGCCAATGATCTTCCGGCGATCCTTGCCAGCCCGGCACAATCAGATAGCGAATTGATTCGTTGCGCATGGGGAGCTCTCCTGCGTGTCTGTTCCTGAAGGAGTATAGGGAGGGGATTTATATTCGTTAAGGAATAATAAGCTATTTATTAAGACCTGAATTGAATATGAGATTTGTGCATGGCTTGAAATCTTTTCCCCCTCACCCCAACCCTCTCCCCCAAGGGGGCGAGGGGAAAGGGAGCCGATCTTCATGCCGTTCAAATCTTGAGTTCGACTCGATATCCCACGTCGGCGTACCTTGAACAAACACCTCGATCAGTCCCCTCTCCCTCTGGGCGGTCCGACGTTTCGGGAGGGCTAGGGTGAGGGGCTTTTCCAACGCAATAAATAAAAAAAGGGCCGCACCCTGCCAAGGAGACGGCCCCGGAAAAACGTAAAGCCTGTTACCGCGCCGTGATCACCGACAACTTGGTAATCCCGGCCCGCTCAATCGAAGCCATCGCTCGCGCCACTTCGCCGTAATTCACTCCGTCATCCGCCTGCAATTGCACGCGCACTTCCGGATCCTTGGCCTTGGCCGACTTCAGGTTGAATTCCAGCAAGTCCGGCTGAATCTCATCCTTGTTGATAAACAGTTTGCCGGCACCGTCGATGCTCACCACCAACGGATCCTTCTGCTCGACCGGCGCCACCGCCTCAGTCTTCGGCAGGTTGATCGGAATCGCGTTGGTCAGCAGCGGCGCGGTGACGATAAACACCACCAGCAGCACCAGCATCACGTCCACCAGCGGGGTCACGTTGATCTCGCTGAGCACCTCATCACTGTCTTGCGTGGAGAAGGCCATATCAGGACGCCTCCTTCACTTTTGCCGCGTTGCCCTGCGCTGCAACCTTGTGCGCCGTCGGGTGGATCAACACGCGGAACGAGCTCTTCTGCGCCAGGCTGTAGAAGTCGTGGGCGAAGTCATCGAGATCCGCCGCCGTCAGTTTCAACCGACGCAAAAAGTAGTTGTAAACCAGCACCGCCGGCACCGCGACGGCGATCCCCACACCCGTTGCAACTAGCGCTGCACCGATCGGGCCGGCAACCGTTTCCAAGCTCGCCGAACCGGCCGCGCTGATGCCTTTCAACGCTTCCATGATTCCCCACACCGTGCCGAACAAACCAATGAACGGCGACGTACTGCCAATACTGGCGACTACTGCCAGACCGGTTTCCAGCGAACGACGCTCACGGACGATCTGCTGGCGCAACGCGCGCTCCAGTCGATCCTGATGGTTGATCGCCTGGCTCAAATCCGTGGCCTGTGGCGCCTCACCCACTTGAATCGCTGCGTAACCAGCCTGCGCTACTCGCGCTGCAGCACCGGGTTGGGTCTCGCTCAATTCAGCAGCGGAATCCAGACTCGACGCCGCCCAGAAGCGTTTATGAAAACGGCGATCCTGCGCCTTCAAACGACCGAACTGCACAGCCTTGAGCAATGCCAGGCCCCAAGTGGCGACGGAAAAAACCACCAGCAGCCAGATCACCGCGCTTTCGATGGATTCCAGTGGAGATGCCAGTAACGTCATGATGTATTCCCTCGTGTAAACATTTCGCGCGAATTTGGTTTCGGTTTAATGAATCTTGAAATCGATGGGCACGCTGACCCAGCCGTCCTGGGCGACATCACCCTGTTTGGCCGGGACGAAACTCCAACGTTTCACGGCGCTTAACGCCGCGTCGTCGAGCTGCTGCCGACCACTGCTTTTTGCTATCTGGATCTCACCCGGTTTGCCGCTGGCCAACACATGCACGCGCAGCAACACCGTGCCTTCCCAACCGCGACGCTGAGCCAGCGACGGGTATTCCGGCGCCGGGTTTTTCAAGTACGCGGCGTTGGCCGAGGCCGGGGTTACCGGAGCCGGCGCCGGTGGTGCAGGTGGCGCGGGCGCAGCGACTGGAGCGACCGGTTTAGGCGGCGCCGGTGGTTGCTCGACCGCTTTCGGCGCCGGTTTCGGTGGCTGTTTAACCACCGGTTTCGGCTTTGGAATTGGCTTCGGCGGCGGTGGTTTTACGGCAAGCTCGTCCTCAACCGGCGGCGGTGGTTCGACCACAGGCGCTGGAGGTGGCGGCTCGACAACCGGTGGCGCTGGCGGAGCCGGGCGCGAAAACTCGATGGTCATCGGTGGAATTTCTGGCGGCACGATTGGCAGCGTCGGCGTCGGCTGCTGGTTGATCCAGTAGATCACCGCGCCATGCGCCAACAGCGCCAACACACCCAGCAGGATTGCCTCGCGCCGACTCAAGATGCCTTTGGGGGCACGCTGCAAACTTTGCTGCCCCAACGGCACACGGTGCGGCCGGCCGAGATCGACCAGTTCGCCACTCGGCGTCTGACGCCACAGCAATTCCTCTGCGCTGGCGGCGGTCTGGACATTGCCCATTGATTCACTCCCTGCGGTCTTTTTTGCGTTCTCTTTACCAAGCCGTCGATTCGCCGTTTGTTGAAGCCCCCACCGCGATCGATGGGTGAATCATTGGCTTAGACGCTTATCTCCGAAAGTAATCTTTAACGTTATCCATAGGCTTTTATGGAATATGCGAGCTGATCACTTTCACCAAAGCCACGGCCCATAAGGGCTGTAGCCATGTGGTGAAAACAGCATGCTTTTCAGGCATTGAAAGTATTCGCGCAACGCATCAACAACTACCCGATGCGCGCCTCGACTAGCGACTGGCGTTGGTCTGCTGCACGCCCACCGCCGGTGCGATCACAGCGGTTTCGGAGCGCGGCGTACCCTGCGGCACCCAGTCATAATTCACAGGTAACGCGCGATACACCCAGTTGCTGACGGCATCGCTGCCCGGGGCTTTGCCCAGATACGGGCTGACGTATTCCCAGACGTTTTCGCCGCTGGCCGTGACCTGGAAAAACCGTCCGTTCATGCCTTCGTCGATCAACGTATTGCCGTTGGGCAAACGCCGCGCGCTGCTGATGAACGAGCTGTAAAACGCCCACCCCGGTTGCTTCGAATTGGCGGCGCTGTACTGCCAGACGATTTCGTTTTTTACCGGATCAATTTCCAACACTCGCGAGCCGGAAATCAGCCCGAGGGTGACGTTCGGATAACCCGCCGAACCCTGGTTATCGAACACCAGCACATTGCCCGCGCCCGGAAGCCCGGCCGGAATGATGTGGGCGTCATGCTGACCGACAAATTGATCGACCGGACGAGGCAGCGTCCGCGCGGTTTTCGGGCTGGCCAAGGGCAGATTCGGCCCCAGACGCCAGACCACTTTGCCGCTGCTTTTTTCGATGATTGCGATGAAGTTGGCGTTGCGCGAATCGAACAGCAGATTGTCCGGATTGAAACGCTTGTCACCGGCATCGAACCACTTGTTCGGCCCGACTACGCTGAGGTTATTGATGTGCAGGTAATCCGCATCCTCGCTGCCGCGCACCAGTTTCAATTGCTCTGGGGTGAAGCCGAATTCGTTGAGATGCTCCGACGCCAGCCACTGCCATTTCACCGCACCGTCGGGGCTGACTTCATAGATCGCATCGTCGATCACCTCGGGGACTTTGAAGCCTTTGATCGCGTGCACTTTGTTCGCCAGCACCACGGTGTTGCCGTTGCTCAACCGGCGTTGATCGTGATGCTGCTGCGCCGCGCCACCGGGCGCCTTGTCGCCCCACTGCCAGACGACTTTGCCATTCCAGTCCAATTCGCCGACGCTCTGATTGCCCAGGCCATTGCCGGCTGAACCGAGTTTGCCGGGATCCTTGTCACTCAGTTGCAGCAGGACATGCCCGCGCTCGCCGCCGACCAGTTTCGGGTCGATGATCGCTGAAGGGAAACCTGCCTGCGGCCAGTTCTTGACCTCGTTGCCGTTCATGTCGATCAGGTGCGTCTGCTTGTCGGCGCCGCTGAAAATCACGTACTGATTGAACGCTTTGTTCGGGTCGTAACGGGTGACGCCAGTCGGGTAAACGCTCGGTGCGGCGAAGGCGCCAGCGCTAAACACCGCGCCGGACAACAACAGCGGAAAAGCCGTTTTGATGCGCAACATGATGCAGCTCCTTGAATGACTTATCAGAAGTCGTAGCGACCGGTGACGCCGAGGGTTCGCGGTGTGCCGAGCAGGCCTTCATAGCCGCCGTTGCCGCCCGTCCACAGGGTCGTGTAGTAGGTTTTGTCGAAGGCGTTTTTCAGCCACAGCGAGATGTCCCACTGCCCTTGGTTGAAGTCGCCGCGCAGGCCGGTGGAAAGGTTGACCACCGCGTAACTCGGGATCTGCCCGTAGTCGGAATCCTCGACCGTGCCGACGGCTTTCGAGCGGAAGGCGTAGCTGCCGGTGACGTACGGTTCGAAGCCGTTATCGAGATTCCATTTGTATTCGCCGTTGGCGTTGCCGATCCATTTCGAAGCGCCGACCACTTGGTGACCGCTGAGGTCGCAAGAGGCTGGGGCACCCGGTGCCTGGCTGATTTCCGGCGGGCACGGCGCGTCTTTGTAGGAGAGGTAGCTGACGTCGTTGAAGGAGCCGTTGAAGTTCAGGGTCAGGCCGCGCAGCGGGATCACCGTGCTTTCAAACTCGACGCCGCGCGAGCGCACGGAGCCGGCGTTGGTCAGGTATTGCACGCGGTTGACGTCGTCGTAAGCGTTGGTCTGATAGGCGTTGACCTGCGTCCAGAAGACGTTGGCGTTGAGCTGCAAACGACGATCCCACAGCGTACTTTTGAAACCGAGCTCGGCATTGTTTGCGCGTTCGGTGCCGACCAACAGCGAGTCGGCGCCGGCGGCGGGTGCAGAGCCGACCGAGAGGTTAACGCCACCGGATTTTTCACCGTGGGACACCGTCGCGTAACCGAGCACATCGTCGGTGATGCGATAGCTGAGGTTGAGCAAACCGGACGGGCTGGAACTGTACTGATTCAAGTCGCCGGAATCGTAGGCGCCGGCACGACCGCGCCGCGCCGTTGCCGCTGCACCCGTCACCGCCGCGCCACCGACCGGCGCATCGCGAGTGACCCAGGCGTTCTTCTCTTCATAAGTGCCGCGCACGCCGGCGGTGAAATCCAGGCGCTCGGTCAGATGCCAGGTGCCTTGGGCAAACAGCGCAAAACTGTCGGTCTTGATATGACCGTTGCCGACGCTGCCAATGTTGGCCAGCGCACCGGCCGGCGTGCCGTTCCAGATGTCCGCTTGCGGGCCGTAATAGGCGAAGGATTTGTTGTCCAGATCGTTGCCGAAGTAGTAGGCGCCGACGACGTAATCGAAGAACTCGCCCTTGGGCGACGCCAGGCGAAATTCCTGTGAGTACTGTTTGTCTTCTACCGAAACACCAGCGTTGTAAGTCGACGCGACGTTGAGACCATCGTCATTTTTCGGGGTGAAATTCCAGAAGCGATACGAGCTGATCGAGGTCAGGGTGAAATCGCTCGGCAGTGCCCAATTGGCTTCAACCGAGGTGCCGCCCTGATGCACGGTGACGTGTTGATCGCTGTCCAGATTGACCTTGCGGTGCGAGCCGTTGACCAACGTTGCCCCGGCCGCCGCTGCCCGCGCCGAGTAAAGATTGACGCCGTTGATGGTCGGCCCGGTGTCGTACAGCACGCGGGTGCCGGCACTGGAATCCTCTTCGTTGTAGTCGCCGATCCAGCGCAGATTGAAGTCTTCGTTGGGCTTGAACAGCAACTGGGCGCGGAAGCCATCGCGCGAGCCGCCGTTCAAATCATGGCCGTTGTATTCGTTCTTGATGTCGCCGTCACTGCGTGTGCGATACACCGAAAAACGTCCGGCCAGCTCATCGTTGAGCGGCCCGGAAATCGTGCCTTTGGTTTGGAAATAACCGTCTTCGCCGACCGAGGTTTCGATGCTGCGCTCAGGCGTGAAGGTCGGCGCGCGGGTGCTGATGTTGATCACCCCGGCGGTGGTGTTTTTGCCGAACAGCGTACCCTGCGGCCCACGCAACACTTCGAGCTGTTCGATGTCCATCAAATCGAACACCGCCATGCCTGGACGGCCGAGATACACGTTGTCGATGTACAGCCCGACGCTGCCTTCCAGACCATCGCTCGCCGGGTTGTTGCCCAGGCCTCGGATCGACACGCTGGACTGCCGCGCATGCATGTAGGCGACGTTGACGCTCGGCACCAATTGCTGCAAATCCTGAATCCGGTAAACCCGTTGCGTCTCCAGATTCTGGCCGCTGACCACGCTCATCGGCGTCGGTACATCCTGCGAACTTTCTTCGCGGCGGCGGGTGGTCACGGTCACGGTTTCCAGCTGCGAACTGTTGGCCGCCGGTTTGCCTGCGGGTACCGGCGTCGGGGTTTCCGTTTCGGCGGCGTAGCTGTGAGTCCAACTGGCGCTCCCTGCCAGCAACAAGGCCAGAGGCAGGCGTTTGAGCCGTCGTGGTGTTAAGGGTGACGCTAGGTTCAACGGACTCATGGCGCGGCTCCTGGTCAAAAAACACACAGACATCTTCAGCGCTGCATATTCTTTTAAGTTATTTATTTATGGATTTACAAATATTTACTGCATAAGAGATTGCCTTTATAAGGAGTCGACCTAATGCATATCCAATGCATTTCCCGGATATTTTTTATGTGAAAAATGCATATCGACTTGCGACAACTTCGTCACTTCATCGCCTTGGCTGAACAACGCAGCTTCGTCGCCGGCGCGCAGGCGGTGAACCTGTCGCAGTCGGCATTCAGCCGCAGCATTCAGGCGCTGGAGCACAGCGTCGGCTGCCAGTTGGTCGATCGCGGGCGCAAGGAATTACCACCGACCAAACAGGGCCAGGTGCTGCTCGAACACGCGCGGCGGCTGGTCAGTGGTGCGCAGCAAATGGCCAACGAGATCAGCCAGTTCAATGGGCTGGAGGCGGGGGAATTGCGCTTTGGATGCGGGCCGGCGCCAGCAGCAGGTTTGATCCCGCGCGCAATTGGCAGCTTCATCGGTCGCTACCCGAAAGCGCGGGTGCAGTTTCAGGTCGATGATTGGCAGAGTTTGAGCAAACGCTTATTGAGCGAAGAGTTTGAATTCTTCGTTGCGGACACTCGGCATTTCGAGGCGGATCCGGATTATCTGACGCATCGGTTGCGCCCGCGTAAATGGCATTTCTGCTGCCGCGCGGGGCATCCGTTGGCGGCATTTGATCGAGTCACCGCCGAGCAATTGATGAGTTATCCGTTGGCGGTGAGCATCCGCCCGCCGAACCTGCGCAAGGTGATTGTCGACCTCAGCGGCCGCCCGGATTTCACCCCGAATGTGGAGTGTGAAAACAGCTCGAGTCTGCTCAGTGTGGTGCTGCGTTCGGAGGCGATCGGGATTGTCGGCGCGTATTCGGACGCCCTGCATCAGGCCAAGGGTGAGCTGGTGTGTTTGCGGGTTGAGGGTTTGGCGGATGATCTGGAGGAGCTGTATACGCGCTATGGGATTGTCAGCCGCGCGGGGTTTCGGTTGTCGCCGTTGGCGGAGGCGATGATTGAGCAGATCAAGGTGATTGATCAGCAGAACGAGGAGGTTTGCTCACTGGATCGACTTGCTGTCTAAGCAGTTCTTTCAGAAACCTTCATGGGGCAAAAGGCATTGCTTGCCCCATGGAGAACAACAACTTCAGGTTGCTGCTCACTTCACTTGATAGCTGCGCGATGCGCTAGGAATGGATGCAACCTCATTAAAGGTTTGAACAACCTCAATCACGCAATCCCCTGCTGGAAGCTGTACTGGAATGCTCCACTCCCAACTCTCTTTCACCACTCCCTTGCCTAAACTCACCGAAGGGTTGTCGATCAACCAGGCTTCCATCAAGGCGCCAGGATGACCGAGTCCGCTGACTTCGACCTCCGATTCAACCTCTCCTGAGCGCGGCAAACGAACAATGGGCTGAGGCGGCCTGACAAAAAAACAATGGGACTCGGTCCATACAGATTCCCCGTTCATGCGTGACAAGGCCTTGACGCACGTCTTACCGGGATCAAGGATGATGTCACCGCCCCCCCCGACAGCCCATTCGTATGACGAGTACACAGGCCCGGTACCGAGCACCCTGCTTTCGTTGTCGGCCATGACCACGGTTACGTCCGACCCGGGCTGACCTGTCCCAGTGAAAGCGGTGCCTTGATCAACGTACCCATCCTCAGGGGGATGAGTGAACTGAACAACAGGCAGCTTGATGGTGAAAGTCACAGGGGCGGTGTCTTCAGAATATTCCATACCCAGCTCATGCCTGGCCACGATGCTGTTGCTGCCATAAGGCATGGCAAATTTCCAATCCAGAATACCGCCCCAGGTTCCGTCCTCCCTAACCTCGAACTGACTGTTGGGTTCCCACCATCCTTTGTGAAAATACACCCAGACTTTCGCCGGAGGTTTCAAAGTGCTGGTGCCTGATACAGGAATTTTTTTTGTTAGGAATTGGGCTCCAGTTTGAGGCGTGCGAATTGTCGGTGGAGGTAAAGTCGGCGCGTTTGTCTCTCTAGGCGTGTTCATTTCCAGGGCTTCCATAGCTGGGAGGAGCTTCATATTCGGGTCTCGGCTAAAGAGGCGTCTACTGTCAGAAATTACAGGTGACTTGAAGATAAATCGGTGGGGAGTTTTTTGATGCATCCACTGCATAAACCCCATTCCCCAAATGCACTTGCCGAACACCCCCACCGAAAGCGAAAACCCTCGCCTGTCTCATTGACCGGTGAACCCCATGCCCACCCCGCCAAAACCCGTGCGCAACGTGCTGTACATCATGTGCGATCAACTGCGCCGCGATTACCTGTCCTGCTACGGCCACCCACATTTGCACACGCCGAACATCGATCGTCTCGCCGCCGCCGGCGTACGTTTCAGCCGCGCCTACACCCAAGGCACGATCTGCGGCCCATCGCGGATGTCGGCCTACACCGGGCGTTACGTCAGCAGCCATCAAGTCGCCTGGAACGCCGTGCCGCTGCCGCTGGAAGAACTGACGATCGGCGATTACCTGCGCCCGCACGGCATCCGCACTGCACTGGTTGGCAAGACTCACGCAACGGCGAACGTGGATGCCTTGCAACGTCTGGCGATCAACCCCGAGAGCGAGCAAGCCGAAATTCTCAACGAAGTCGGTTTCGAACCGTACATGCGCCACGACGGCATCTATCCCGACGATCCGCTGTTCGATGACAAACGCGAATCTGCGCCCTACACCCATTACCTGCGTGAACAGGGCTTCGACGGCAAAAATCCCTGGCACGACTGGGCCAACGCCGCCGAAGGCGACAACGGCGAAATCCTCAGCGGCTGGCAAATGCGTCATTCGAAATTGCCAGCACGAATTCCCGAGCAGCACTCAGAGACTGTCTACACTACAAATCGAGCCATCGACTTCATCACCGAGCAAGGCGAGAAATCGTGGTGTTTACACCTTTCCTATATCAAACCGCACTGGCCCTACATCGTACCAGCGCCGTACCACGCCTTGTACAGTACGAAATCGATTCTCGAACCGATCCGCGCGACGCCCTCCGAAGCCAGCAAACACCCCGTATACACTGCCTTTCGCCAGCATGAGGAAAGCCTCAACTTTTCCCGCGATTCAGTACGATTGACTGTAATCCCCACGTACATGGGCCTGGTCAAGCAAGTCGATGATCAACTCGGGCGTCTGTTCGATTTTCTGCAGAGCAATGGCCGTTGGGATGACACGTTGATCGTGTTCACCAGCGATCACGGCGACTTTCTGGGCGATCACTGGCTCGGCGAGAAGGAGTTTTTGCTGGAGCAGGCGGTGGGCGTACCACTGATCGTGCGCGACCCTCGGGCGGCGGCGGATGTCACGCGCGGCACGGTGGATGATCGGTTGGCGGAAACCATTGATGCGTTGCCGACGTTTCTTCAAGCGCTGGGATTGCCGGCGGCGGAGCATCGACTTGAAGGGCGTTCGTTGATCCCGCTTCTGCACGGTGAAAATCCGGACTGGCGCCGCTATGCGATCAGCGAATACGACTACGCGTTTCAGGCGCCTGCGCGGGAGCGACTGGGCCAGCCGATCGACCGTTGCCGCATGACCATGGTGCGCAGCGAACGCTGGAAATACCTGGCGTACGACGGCTTTCGGCCGCAGTTGTTTGATTTGCTGAATGATCCGCAGGAGCTGCGTGATTTGGGCGAGGATCCGGAATTCGCGGCGGTGCGCGAGGAGCATGCGGGGTATCTGTTTGAGTGGGTGCGGGGGTTGAAGCGGCGCACGACGATCAGTCATCAGGAGATTGATGGGCGTGGGCAGCGGTTTCGCTACGGTGAGCCGGAATCCGAGAAAGTCGTTCAGATCGGGGTTTGGTGATTCCGGTAGGAGCTGCGGCACGCTGCGATCTTTTGATCCTGATCTTCAAATCAAAAGATCGCAGCCTCGTTTCACTCGACAGCTCCTACAGGTATCGAGCCCGATCAGACGCCGACGATGTCCGCGCCTTTGATAGTCTGGCTACGCTGCCCATTCGCCCCCACCGGCACCTCACCCTTCAACGTCACCCGACGCACCACCCGATCCTGAGTCCCGTAATCATCAATCGCGTAATGCTGCGTCGAACGGTTATCCCAGATCGCCACATCACCCGCCTTCCAGCGCCAGCGCACAGTGTTTTCCTGACGAATCACATGGCTCTGCAAAAGACCAAACAAATGCGCCGAATCAGCCTGCGAGTAACCCTTGATGCGTTTAACGAAATGCCCCAACAACAAGCCCTTCTCGCCGCTGATCGGGTGCACGCGCACCACCGGGTGCTCAGTCTCGTAAACAGTCGATGTGAAGACCTTGCGATAGCGCTCCAGCTTCTCTGCCGACACGTCCGGTTTCGCACTGGCGTAGTCGTACTCGTTGCTGTGCACGGCGACCAGTTTATCGGCCAATTCGCGCAGCTCAGTCGGCAAGCCGTTGTATGCCGTCGCGGTGTTGGCCCACAGGGTGTCGCCACCGAATGCCGGGGCCACCACCGAGCGCAGGATCGAGGCTTTCGGGTAAGCATCGACGAAGGTCACGTCGGTGTGCCAGGAGTTGGCGCGCTGACCTTCCGCGCCGTCCAGTTCGAGCAGATAACGCGTGCCTTCACGGGACGGCACGGTCGGGTGCGCCACCGGTTCGCCGAGCAAATGAGCAAAGGCTTCCTGACGCTGATCGTCGAGCTGAGTCTGTTCGCGGAAGAACACGACTTTGTACTGAACCAGTGCCTGTTGAATGGCTTCGACGGTGGCGGCGTCCAGTTCACCGGACAAGTGCACGCCACGAATCTCGGCGCCGATACGACCGGCCACCGGGTGAATTTCCAGCGCGTGGACAGCGGGTTTTACTGCGAGTGCGGCATTGCTCATGGGTAGACCCTCATCGACTGCTTACGGTTGGGCGGCAGCGAAACATTGCTCTATCTATATTCCATTTACATCTAATAGATATTCACATGCTTCGTTGACGGAATAAGAGCTTGCATTTAAAACCTCTAGCAACCCTCGTCGCAAATGCCTTCGAGCTATTTTTAGGATGCCGGAAAAGCATATGGATCTTCGCCAGTTGCGCTACTTCATCGCCCTCAACGAACACCGCAGTTTTGTCCGTGCGGCGGACGCGATGGGCATCACTCAACCGGCGTTCAGCCGCAGTATTCAAGGGCTGGAGCAGGAGTTCGGCTGCGTGCTGGTGGATCGCGGCAACAAGGATTTACGCCCCACCCCCGAAGGCCAAGTGGTGCTGCAACACGCCCTGAGCCTGGTACAAGGCGCGGCGATGCTCAGCGCGGAAGTGACGCAGATGACCAAGCTCGATGCTGGCGAAGTGCACTTCGGTTGCGGCCCGGCGCCGGCGGTGAAACTGGTGCCGGATGCAGTGGCGCAATTCATCAATGCGCACCCGAAAGTGCGCACCTGTTTTCAAGTGGATAACTGGGAAAAACTAAGCCGCGCGTTGAGCCGTGAGGAGATCGAATTTTTCATCGCCGACATTCGTCATTTCGAGGCGGATCCGAACTTTCAGACGCAAGCTCTGACACCGAAACGCGGGGTGTTTTTCTGCCGTCCGGGGCATCCGTTGTTGGCCAAGGAAAGCCTGTCGACCAACGACATGTTCGACTACCCGCTGGCGACCACGCGGATCCCGCCGGGCATTCGTAAACTGCTGGCGAATCTCAGCGGCAGGATCGATTTTTCGCCGACCATCGAGACCGAGCATTTTCCGGCGCTGGTGAAAGTGGTGCTGCAATCGAATGCGATTGGCGTCGGTACGGAAGAGGCGTTTGTCGAGGACATTGCCAAGGGTTCGCTGGTGCTGCTGCACTGGCGTAATTTGCCGCAGAACCTGGAGAGCATGAATGCGCGTTGCGGGATCGTCAGCCGTACCGGGTTTCGGCTGTCACCGGCGGCGCGGGCGATGATTGAGACGCTGGTGGCGGTGGATCGAGAGGAACATCGCGTCGCTGTTTAAAGAGGATCGTTCCCACGCTCTGCGTGGGAATGTAGCCCGGGACGCTCCGCGTCCCAAAGCGGACGCAGAACGTCCATTGATGCATTCCCACGCAGAGCGTGGGAACGATCGGTTCCCCTGTAGGAGCTGCCGCAGGCTGCGATCTTTGCTTTTAAAGCTTCACCGCGGCCAACTCCGGCGCCACCCATTCATTAACCTTGAACGGCTTGCGAATCAGTCTCTGCTGCGCCGCCAGATCGACCTTGTCCTGCAAGCTACCCAGGAACGCCGGATCCAGCGTCGACGGGAATACTTCGCTCAATTTCTGATCTTTCAGATCTTCAGTGAGAATCACCGGCGGATAACTCGCCAGCCCCGACACCAACTGCACGTACGCATCCTTGTTGCTGTCCTGCGTCAGCCATTCCACGGCCTGCTGCTGCGCCTTTAACAACTTCGCCACCGCTTCCGGATGCCCATCAACAAACTTGCCGCTGCCCACCAGCACCGACTGCACACTGCCGGCCCCACCGAGATCCTTGGTGTTGAGCGGCAACTCGGCCAAGCCCTTGATTTGCAATGCCGCCAACCCGGAACTGCCCCACGACGCATCAATTTGCTTCGCCGCCAGTGCGGCGGTCGCGCCGGTGAAGTCGAGGTTAATGACCTTCAGATCCTTCTCGCTCAAGCCCTGACTGGCCAGCGCCGCGTCAAACGACAACTGCGTCGCGGTGCCCTTGAAGATCGCCACACGCTTACCCTTCAGATCCTGCAAGGTCTTGATCCCGGAACCCGGCACCACGCCGAGATACTGCTTCACCCCACGTGCACCGGCATTTAGCAGCCGCGTATCGAGGCCGTTGGACTTGCCAATGATCGCCGCCAGATCCCCGAGATACGCCAGATCAACCTGACCATTGGCAAACGCCTCATTGATCACCGGCCCCGCACCCTTGAAGAAATTCCACTGAATCTTGATGCCCTGATCGGCAAAGGCCTTTTCGAAGATCTGCTGATCACGCAGCACGTCGACCACACCGCCTCCACTGTGTTGAGTGCCGGCGCTCAGGTCAGGCACGGCGATGCGGATTTCCTTCAGCTCATCGGCCTGCGCCGTCAGCGTGAGAAAACCCGCCAGCGCCGGGGCGGCAAACAGACTGATGACACGTTTGAAAGGAAGGTTCATGGGTGCGGCTCCTTGATCAATACAGGCGTTAAGGAGCCGAAAGTAGGCCGAAGCAACACCTTCGCTTAAATACTATAAACGCACATTTTTATAGCTTTTAACGCTAAGCGAACAACGCCGGGGCTTGCAGCGGCGTATGCATTAACAGCATCGAAAATATTCTTCGAATGCATTGGATGCGTGTGGGCTGGAAGCCTTAAATGGTCTGGCTTATCTCCAATTAGTATTGATTTGAATATTGTTAGATCATTTTTGCATACGCCACACAACTTGTAGGAGCCGAGCTTGCTCGCGAAGGGGCCGTGTCAGTCAACGCAACAGTCGACTGATTTAACGCCTTCGCGAGCAAGCTCTGCTCCTACAAGAGCGGTGGTTTGCCATGCAACCCGACAACGGAGGTCACCCATGGCCCGTCAATCCCTGCTCAGTTTGCCGCTGCCAGCGCCACCGCTGAAAAGCCGACGCTCCTGGCCCAGCATCAACCAACGCCTGTTGCCATGGCTGCTGCCCATCAGTCTGTTCGCTCTATGGTGGCTGGCCGCGCGCAACCAATGGATGAGCGAGCAGATCCTGCCGGCGCCGTCGCTGGTGTGGAACAGCGCCGTCGAGCTGTCGCAAGGCGAGCTGTGGAGCCATTTGTGGATCAGCCTGCAACGCTTGTTCTGGGGTTTGCTTGCAGGGATTTCCGCCGGTGCAGTGCTGGGTGCCGCTCTGGGTTTCAGCCGTCGTCTGGAGCGTCTGATTTTCCCGACCTTCGCCGGTCTGGCGCAAGTGCCGACGCTGGCGTGGATTCCGCTGTTCATGGTGTTTTTCGGCATCGGCGAAGTGTTGAAACTGGTGGTGCTGATAAAAGCCATCGTCGTCCCGGTGACCTTGCACACGCTGGTCGGCGTGCGTGACGCTCAGCCGAAACTGCGCGAAGCCGCTGCCGTGTTGCGACTGCCACCGCGCCTGCTGATCCGTCGATTGGTGCTGCCCGCCGCCCTGCCCGCGTTTATGGCCGGCGTGCGTTTGGCGCTGGCCGCTGGCTGGACATCGCTGCTCGCAGTCGAGTTGCTCGCCTCCAGCGAAGGCATCGGTTACCTCATGGTCTGGGCGCGCCAGCTGTTCATGCTCGACATCGTTTTCGTCTGCATCGTGGTGATCGGTTTGATCGGCGTGGCGATGGATCGCGGCATCGGTCTGCTGGATAAAAAACTGGTGCACTGGCCGCACCCGGCCACTGCGGAAATTCGTCGCGGCCCGCGCTATGAAGGCTGGCAGCGTTTGCAACCGTGGCTGCTGCCGCTGGGCTTGCTCGCGCTTTGGCAACTGGCGAACGATCAACAGTGGGTCGATCCGAATATTCTGGTGAGCCCGCTGGCCGTGCTGATTACGGCGTGGGACGGTCTGCTCGATGGCACGTTGATCAACGGCATGGCCCTGAGCCTGGGTCGCACCCTCGGCGGTTTGTTGCTGGGCGGCGGACTCGGTTTGGCCCTCGGCTTGCTGCTGGGCTTGTCACGCACCAGCGAACGTGTGCTCGGCCCGACACTCGCCGCGCTGCGCCAGATCGCGATTTTCGCCTGGGTGCCGCTGCTCACCGCGTGGTTCGGATTGGGTGAACTGGCGAAGTGGGTGTTCGTCGCCCTCGCCGCATTTTTTCCGCTGTTTATCGCCACGCAACGCAGCGTCGCCAACCTTTCGCCGCAACTCAACGAAGCCGCACAAGTGCTGCGCCTGAGCCTCGGCCAGCGCCTGCGTCGACTGGTGCTCCCCGGTGCCGCGCCGGGAATTTTCGCCGGTCTGCGCCTGAGCCTGATCTACGCCTGGCTCGGCACCATCGGCGCTGAATATTTCATGCCGTCCAACGGCGGCATCGGCAGCCAGATGATCGGCGCGCAACAACTGCTGCGCATGGATCTGATCATGGCGTGCATGCTCTTCGTCGGCCTCACCGGCGCCCTGCTCAACCTTATTGGCCAACGCCTGGAAATTCGCGCGACCCGCTGGAGACACGCATGAACGCACCCATTGTCAGCTTTACCCACGTAGGCAAATCCTTCGACGTCGACGGTTTCGAACTGGAGGCGATTCGCGAATTCAACCTCGACATCGCCGAGGGCGAATTCGTCGCCATCGTCGGTTCCAGCGGCTGCGGTAAATCCACCTTGCTGCGATTGTTGGTGGGTCTTGATACGCAATTTCGCGGGCAGATCACCGTCGATGGCAAAGCCGTCAGCGGCATCGGCGGCGAGCGCGGCATTGTCTTCCAGGAACACCGGTTATTCCCGTGGCTGACCGTCGCCGACAACATCGGCCTCGGCCTGGTCAACGAGCCCTTGAGCGCTGCGCAAAAGCAAAAACGCATCGACGATTTCATCGATCTGGTCGGCCTGCGCGACTTCACCCGCGCCTATCCGCACCAACTCTCCGGCGGCATGGCGCAGCGCGTGGCGATTGCTCGCGGCCTCGTCGCCAGCCCGCGCATTCTGCTGCTCGACGAACCCTTTGGCGCCCTCGACGCGCTGACCCGCCAGCAGATGCAGGACGAGCTGTTAGCGATCCGCAATCGCGCGAAGATCACCACGATCCTCGTCACCCACGATGTTGAAGAAGCGATCTTCCTCGCCGACCGCGTGGTGGTGTTGGAGCCGCGTCCGGGGCGGATCAAGCAAGTGGTCGACATCGCCCTGCCCCATCCGCGCCAGCGCAGCAGTTTCGACTTCCATCAGTTGCGTGAAGAGCTGCTGCACGAACTGACCAGTGATGACCATTACCAACCGAGCGTGCCGGTGCAGATCCGCGATCTGCCGCTGACGTTCATTGCCTGCTGAACAGGAGTTTCGCAATGCCGCAACGTCCCAACTTTTTGGTGATTCTGGCCGACGATCTCGGCTTCTCCGACATCGGCGCGTTCGGCGGCGAAATCGCCACGCCGCACCTCGATGCCTTGGCCAATAATGGCCTGCGCCTCACCGATTTTCATACCGCACCGACCTGCTCGCCGACCCGTTCGATGCTGCTCACCGGCACCGACCACCACATCGCCGGCATCGGCACCATGGCCGAGACGCTGACCCCGGATCTGATCGGCAAACCGGGTTACGAGGGTTACCTCAACGACCGCGTCGTCGCGCTGCCCGAGCTGCTGCGCGAGGCCGGTTATCAAACGTTGATGAGCGGCAAATGGCACCTCGGCTTGAAAGCTGAACTGGCGCCGCATGCGCGCGGTTTCGAGCGTTCGTTTTCGCTGCTGCCGGGCGCGGCCAACCACTATGGTTTCGAGCCGACCTACGATGAGCAAACGCCGGGCCTGCTGAAATCGACCCCGGCGCTGTACATCGAAGACGACACCTTCATCGAAGAATTGCCGAAGGATTTCTATTCCTCCGATGCCTTCGGCGACAAGTTGCTGCAATACCTCAAGGAACGTGATCAAACTCGGCCGTTCTTCGCTTACCTGCCATTCTCCGCACCGCACTGGCCGTTGCAGGCGCCCGCTGACATCGTCGAGAAATACCGTGGCCGCTACGATGCAGGCCCGGAAGTGTTGCGCCTTGAACGGCTGGAAAAACTCAAAGCCCTCGGCTTGATTGAGCCGGATGTCGAGCCGCATCCGCTGATCCAATTGACCAAACAGTGGGACGCGTTAAGCGACGAGCAAAAGCAGATTTCCGCGCGGGCGATGGAGGTCTACGCGGCGATGGTCGAGCGCATGGACTGGAACATTGGCCGGGTCGTCGATTACCTGCGCCAGCAGGGCCAACTCGACAACACCTTCATCCTGTTCATGTCCGACAACGGTGCCGAAGGCGCACTGCTCGAAGCGTTCCCGAAATTCGGCCCGGAACTGGTGACGTACCTCAGCCAGCATTACGACAACAGCCTCGACAACATTGGTCGGGCCAACTCTTACGTCTGGTACGGGCCGAACTGGGCGCAGGTGGCGACCGCGCCGTCACGGCTGTTCAAAGCGTTTACCACCGAAGGCGGGATTCGCGTGCCGGCGCTGCTGCACTATCCGCAGCTGGCGATCAAAGGACAGATCAGCCATGGTTTCGGCACGGTGATGGACATCACGCCGACGATTCTCGATCTTGCCGGTGTGCGTCATCCGGGCAAGCTGTGGCACGGTAAACCGGTGGCGCCATTGCGTGGCAAATCGTGGCTGGGATTCTTGTCAGGCGAGACCGCGCAGGTGCACGACGAGCACACGGTGACGGGTTGGGAATTATTTGGGCGAAGGGCGATTCGGCAGGGATCGTGGAAAGCGGTGTGGATCCCCGGGCCAGTGGGGCCGGCGACCTGGCAGCTTTATGATTTGAGCAGCGATCCGGGGGAGATTCATGATCTGGCGCTGAGTCAGCCGGAGAAGCTCAGCGCGTTGATCGGGCATTGGCAGCAGTATGTCGAAGAGACCGGGGTGATTTTGAGTGAGTCGCCGTTTCAGCCGGATTGATGCTGGCTGATCTGACGCCTTCGCGAGCAAGCCCGCTCCCACAGGGGATTTGTGTCGATCACAGATCCAATGTGGGAGCGGGCTTGCTCGCGAAGAGGCCTTTAAAAACAACCCATCAAGCCTGGGCTGTATGCACTTCTTTACTCACCACCTCATCCCGCCGAACAAACCGGTTCGCCCGCCCAAACGTCCCAAAATCATTAAACCTCACCCCCATCTCGCGCATCACCTTATGCGCCACCGGCACGGTCATCTGGCGGATATAAAACGGTTCCTTCACCACAAAATGATGAATCCCGTGACTGCTGCCAAAGTTGAAGCAGAACGCCTGCAACGGCCACAGCCACCAAGGGTTGAGCACCTGACACTGCTGCAGCACATTGCCCAGTTCAACATCGCCGTAGTAATGCATGTTCGAGCTGATGAAGTGCAGGCAAAACGTACGCAAAACATTCGGGCCGATGATCACCACAGCGGCGATATCGATCACCTGCATCACCGACAACGTCGTCGCTGACCATTCAATCGGCGCGCCCAGCAGATACGCGATGCCATTGGCCGCATGGAAACCGAGAAACACATACCACGCACCCCAATGCACCAGCGCCAGCGGCGCGTAGACCTTCAACGTGCGTTTGATGATGCTGAACTTGTGCGCCCAGGTCCTGGCTCGCAGCATGCGGATAAACGCCGACATCACGTTGTCGCCAACCATCAGCAAACGCGCAAAACCCCACGGCTCGCCGTTGGTGATCGCGCGCTCCTCCATGTCAGTTTCAGTGCCGGAGACCTTGTGGTGATTGAGGTGCAGATGCCGACGAATCCACGGGTTGATCGTGCTCGGCCGCGCCAGCCACACCAGGCCCATCATCAAATTGTGCGGCACGCGCTGCTTGCGGAAATACATGCTGTGGATCAGGTCGTGTTCCAGCTCATGGGTCAGCGAAGCAAAAAAAGCATTGAGCAACAGGCATGCCCACCACGCCATATGGCCGGTGATGTACAGCGTCGCCGAGCCGATCATCCCGAT
This sequence comes from Pseudomonas sp. NPDC088885, assembly GCF_044750025.1. Taxonomy (NCBI): domain Bacteria; kingdom Pseudomonadati; phylum Pseudomonadota; class Gammaproteobacteria; order Pseudomonadales; family Pseudomonadaceae; genus Pseudomonas; species Pseudomonas sp. NPDC088885. The sequence goes on from NZ_JBIVJB010000013.1 coordinate 77,668, forward strand.
CAGGGCAAAGGCCAGAATCCCCGCCCCAAGCGCATCCTGATGCTTGAGAATCGGGTAGCGCTCGCGCAATTCGACGCCTTTGGCCAGCACCACTTCGCGAATATGTGCTGATCGCTGGGCCGCATTGTGTCGCTGGGGACTTGCAGAAGTACCGTCCATGCTTCCATCCTCGGGTTTATGATGTTCGCATCGTGCCTCGCCAGTGCTTCAATTGCGGTAGCCGAGAACGCCAACCTGTTGACCGGAAGCGCCAATCAGCATGAAGGAACCGACCTCCCTCGCCAGCTGGACCCGTGCCTTGCGCAAACAACTTGATGCGCTGGGGCTGGACAGCATTGCCCTGTGCCAACAGGCCGGGCTCGACCCGAATTTGATGGACGACCCCAACGCGCGCTATCCACTGTCCGGCACCACGCGCCTCTGGGAAATTGCCGTGCAGGTCAGCGGCGACCCGGCGATTGGTTTGCGCGTGTCGCGGTTCGTCAGCCCGACTACTTTCCATGCGCTCGGTTATGCGCTGGTCGCCAGCGGCAGTTTGCGCGAGGTATTCGAGCGCATCGTGCGCTATCACCCGGTGGTCAGCGATGCGCTGGAACTGGAGCTGAGCCGCAACGACGACCGCTATCAATTTCGTCTGAAAATTCCGTCAGGCAATCCGGCGCCAGCCTTCGAAGCCATTGATGCGTTTACCGCGATCTACGTGCGCACCTGCCGCAATCGCCTTGGCCGCGATTACGCGCCGCTGGCGGTTTACCTGCGCCGGCCGGAGCCGAACGATGCGCAGCAATGGCACAAAGTCTTCCGCGCCCCGGTGCATTTCGGCAGTACCGAGGATCGTCTGGAGTTCGCCCTCACCGACTTCGACAGCCACCTCGACGACGCCAACCCGGAACTCGCCGAACACAACGAAGCGGTGCTCAAACGCACCATGGCCCAGCTCCAGCCGCTGACCTGGGAGCGCAAGGTGCGCGATGCCATTGAAGAACAATTGCCGGAAGGTGAGCCAAGTGCAGAGCGCATTGCTCAGGCGTTGCACCTGAGTTTGCGCAGTTTGCAGAGGCATCTGGCGGATGAGGGTTGTCGCTTTGACACGTTGCTCAACGAAAGCCGTGAGAATCTGGCGCTGCTGCACCTGCGCGATCCGCAGTGTTCGTTGAGTGAGGTCAGTTATCTGCTCGGGTTCGCTGATACCAGCAGCTTCAGCCGCGCGTTCAAGCGCTGGACGGGGATGACGCCGGGGCAGTTTCGCGATGGGTTGCGCTGATCGTCAGCCTTTAGCCAGACTGCGTTCCATACCGGATGACCATTGTTCGATCATCGCAGCACCCATCGCGGCGAACGCCGGATGACTGGCGCCGTACTCCGCCATTTCGCCCATTGCCACCTGCATACCGTTAGCGACTTGCTGCAGTAATTCATTGCAACGCGCCTCCGTCAGATTGCAGGCCGTACGACCGAACCGCATCAGCATTTTGTGCTTGGGCCAAGCCTTCGAGCCACCCAAGAGCAACGCCATACTGTCGTTCTTTATGTAGACCGATGTGGTGATGATGTCGTATGCGGGTGCGAGTCTGATTGTCGATTCCTCGCCGCAGCTTTCGTAAAGCACGCCGAAGTTTTTGAGATGAGCGTCGCCGTTTTTCACGCCTGCGGACAAAGCCACAATCTTGAAAAATGCTTCCAGCGCCAGATTGAGCAATGCAGGCGAAACAAACGCTTTGATCTGCCGGGCCGCGCCTTCGTAAGAGCCGTCGTATTTGGCTTTCGACGGCCAACCGTTGAGCACGCAGAAGTCCTCAAAACCCAGGTAGCCCGTAGCGCTCAAATCAAAGCGCTCGATAACCAGAAACCTGCCATGTTCGCTGAGCTCGAAGTTCGGCACGTCTAGCCCGCAGTGTTGCGCGGCACGCATGCAGAAGTATTCGTTGGTCGCCAAGTGCGGATATTCATCAGCCCGAAAAGCTTTGACCAAATGGGTCGATCCCCGATGCGTCAGACGATCAATCGCAGCCGCACTGTCACGTACCAGCACTTTAGGCTGCACCCCGGACACTCCGGAATACTGGCCATAGGTTTGCAACAGATCCTCGAACAGGCCTTGCGCACCATCGTGCACCAGCAGATCGGCCAGCGACGTTTCAGGCGGGCGATCCGTCATCGATGGGCTGGCAATGGATAACCGACCGAGCTGATAGGGGCCGACAATGGCCAGCAATGCAAAGTCATCGAAGCCGCGAACTGCTTTGCTGAAACGCCGAACCAGCTCATCACGAAGGGCGCCTTCGGGCAGATTCATCTCGAAAACCGGATGAATGCCATGCTCCCAACCATAACTCTCCAGCCGGGACGGCATTGTCAGTGACACAGCATTTTCAGCAGTGGCTGTTTCGCGGTAATTGAAGACGCTGTCGAATCTATCTTGCCCGCGCGCCAACGTTCCCACCGCTTGCCCGCCGACACAGACGTTTAATCTATCCGACAACTCAGTCATGGAAATTAACCTGTTGCAGCGTATCGAGTGTCGGTCGACGAGACTGACGTAGAACCGCAGTCAGCTCATAGCCAAACCCGTTGAGGATCGCTTCGACTTTGCGTAGGCCGATTTCCGAAATGGTGTTGTTTTCGATCCCCGAAATCGTCGCGCGGCTCATTCCGTATTGCTGAGCCAGTGCCTGCTGGGTCATTTTGTTCGCCTTGCGCAGGGCTTTGATCAACTCGCCAAGCTGTTCCATAGGGCTTCCTGCATCAAATATGGTGCAAATTTAGATATATGTTTAATTTGCATCGCATTTGATGCACTTACTGAACAAGATTAGCCTAGTTCCCAGTGATCACGAAAGAATCACTTGCTCACCACAAACCCCAGCTCAAAAACAGTGCCGTCAGCATCACTACTCACCCGCACCTGTCCCCCATGCAACTGCATGATCGACTGCACGATCGCCAACCCCAACCCACCCGAATCCCCCGGTTCTGCTCGTGAAGGATCGACGCGGTAGAAGCGGTCGAACAGTTTGCTCAGATGTTCCTGCGCAATCGCCGGGCCAAGGTTGTGCACTTGCAACCAGCACTCACCCGACTCGTCGCGGCGACGCAGACTGATCACCGATCCTTGATCGGCATGACGCACGGCATTGGCCAGCAGATTGCCCAGCGCCCGTTGCAACAGTTGCTGATCGGCAAGCAGTTCACCGTGCAGTTGATTGTCGAGCCGCACGTCACGGTCATCCGCCAAGGCTTCAAAATAATCACACAGCTCACCGCCAACGCTGTGCAAATCCAGAATTTGCAGATTCAGCGCGCGTTCGGCCTGTTCTGCCCGGGCAAGGAACATCAGGTTTTCCGCCATGCGCTTGAGCCGTTCGAACTCTTCCATGTTCGAGGCCAGCACTTCCTGATATTCCTCTGTGCTGCGCGGATGATTCAGCGCCTGGCCGTTACTGGCGAGCAAGGTGTGCAACGGCGTGCGGATTTCGTGGGCGAGGTCGGCGGAGAACTGCGACAGGCGCTGCACGCTGTCGTCCAGCCGCGCGAGCATGCCGTTGAGCGCCTGCACCGGTTCAAGCAATTCTGCCGGCGTGCCATTGGCAGGCAGGCGTTGATCAAGGCTACGCAGATCGATGCCGCGCACCGCTTCGCTCAACTGCCGCAACGGTTGCAGGCCTCGGCGCAGTAAGAGCAAGCCCAAGGCAAAAGCGAGCAACGCACCGAGGCCAACCGACAGGTACAAGCGCATGCGATAGCTGCCGAGCATCTGCTCACGCTCGCTCAGCACTTTGCCGGCAATGACCGTCAGCGGCTCGCCGTTCGGCCCTTGCGCTTCGCCGGATAACAGCCCCAGTTCAGCACCGTCCGGCGCTTGCCAGGTCAGCACATCGGGACGCTGCGGCGTTTGCTCGCGGGGGATGGCGTTCAGTGCGGGCAACTCGCGTTGCCGTGGATTGATCGCGATCACGCTCGACCCATCTGCACGCCGCACCAGCAACAGGCTGTCGAGATTGCCGAGCATGTTCTGATACAAACGTGGTCGAGCCTGCAAAGCCCCCAGGCTGTCGCTGTCGGCGAGCAAGGCGCGCACTTGATCCAGTCGACCGAGCAACGCGAGGTCGTCGCGGTAGGCGATTTCCGAGGCCAGCGAGCGGTAGAGAAACACGCCAATCGCGCTCAGCACCAAGGCGCAAACAATGGCGAACGCCAGCGCCAGTCGCCAGGCGATCGACTTAGAGCGCATCGTCCGGCGCTTCCAGTTGATAACCGACGCCGCGCACGGTGTGGATGAGTTTCGGCATGTACGGATCATCGACTTTCGAACGCAAACGCCGCACGGCGACTTCGACCATGTTGGTGTCGCTGTCAAAATTCAGGTTCCACACCTGCGAGGCGATCAGCGTGCGCGACAGCACTTCGCCCTGGCGACTGGCGAGCAATTGCAGCAGGGCGAACTCCTTGTTGGTCAGGGCGATGCGCTGGCCATTGCGGCTGACGCGGCGGCGCAGCACATCGATTTCCAGATCGGCGATGCTGTACGACTCGGCTTCGCGCATCGGCCCGCGGCGCAGCAAGGTGCGCACGCGCGCGAGCAGTTCGGCGAAAGCGAAGGGTTTCAGCAAGTAATCGTCGGCGCCCAGTTCGAGGCCGCGCACACGGTCTTCAATGGCGTCCTTGGCGGTGAGGAACAGCACCGGCGTGGCGCCGCGCTGGCGAATCAGTTGCAGCAATTGCCAGCCGTTGAGGCCGGGCAGCATCACGTCGAGAATGATCAGGTCATATTCCTGCTGCTCGATAAAGTAGCGCCCATCGAGGCCGTTGAGCGCCACGTCCACGGCAAAACCCGACTCGCCCAGGCCTTTGGCGAGGAAATTTGCGGTTTTGGCTTCATCTTCTACGACCAGCAAACGCATGGCACACCTCGATTGATAGGCACACAGGCTAGGCGCCTTCGGCGACGTTGCCCATTACAAACTTGTAATCCAACTGACGAGGTTCTGACGAAGACCGGCGATTAAGGTGACGGCCTTCGCTTCTGGAGCTTGTCCATGACCCTGAAATTCTTGCTCGCCAGCCTGACCCTCGGCCTCAGCGCCGGGGTTTACGCCAGCCCGGAACTGCCGCGTCACGCTGACCTCGACCTGAAAACCGCACGTCTGCTCGCCGACACCGCCGTGGCCAATTGCACCGGCACGGTTTCGGTGCTCGACCGTGGCGGCAATCTCCTGGTGACCTTGCGCGGCGATGGCGTTGGCCCGCACAACACCGCCGCCAGCCAGCGCAAGGCGTACACCGCGCTGTCGACCAAAACCGCCACCCGACTGTTCGCCGAGCGCGCTCGCAGCAATCCGGAAACCGCCAACCTCAACACCCTCGACGAATTGTTGTTGCTCGGCGGCGGTATTCCGCTGTTCCTCGGCACTGAACTAGTGGGCGCAATGGGCGTGGCCGGTTCCGGCGGCGGTGAGCAAGACGAAAACTGTGCAATCAAGGCGGCCGAGAAAACCGGCCTGGCCACCACCCGTTCCCAATAAGGAGATGCATCGATGAATACTTTGCGCATGACTTTCGCCGCGCTCGGCCTGAGTGCTTTCTCAAGCCTGGCGCTCGCCGCTGGCAACCCGTTGAGCGTGCACGTGCTCAATCTGGAAAACGGCCTGCCGTCGCCGGGCATCAACGTGACTTTGGAGAAACACGTTGGTCAGGACTGGCAGCCGCTGGCTCAGGGCACCACCAATGAACAAGGGCGCATCGCCGAGCTGTTCCCGGCCAAGCAGCCTTTTGAGGCGGGGGAATACCGCGTGGTGTTCAAGACTGGCGAGTACTTCAAGAAGGTCAAGCACGACACGTTCTTCCCGGAGATTCCGGTGATTTTTGAAGTGAAGCAGACCGATCAGCACTATCACATCCCGCTGTTGCTGAGCCCGTACGGTTTCTCGACCTATCGCGGCTCGTAAAATAAACACAGATCCTTTGTTGGAACTGGCAACTGTGGCGAGGGGATTTATCCCCGATGGACTGCGCAGCAGTCCCATTTTTCAGGGCCGCTGCGCGCCCCAGCGGGGATAAATCCCCTCGCCACAGGGGCCAGTTCCAACAGTGGATCGGCGTGAAATTCTAGATCGTGGCGAGGGCGCGCAATCGCGTGGCATCAAGGATTTCGATCTCACCATACCCGAGCCCGATAATTCCCTGCCCCTGCAAGTCCTTGAGAATCTGGTTGGTGGTCTGCCGCGACAGCGACAACATCGACGCCAATTGCTCCTGCGGCAGTTGCAGCACCCGGCGTGGCGCGTCGAGTTCGCCGTAGCCTTCGGCGATCATCAGCAAGCGATGAGCCAGACGTGCCGGCGCTGGCAGCAGGCTCAGTTGTTCCAGATTGATAAAGGCCAGTCGCAGTTTGTGGCTCATCAGCAGCGCCAGATGCCGCCAATACACCGGATGTTCGTCGAGCAGTTTCAGCAACGTCGCCTGCGGAATATTCAGCAAGGTGCACGGCCCGACTGCGTAGGCGTCATGGGTACGCGGCTGGCCATCGAACAGGCAGATTTCGCCGAACCAGTGCGGCGCCTCGACCAGACTCAACAGCGCCTCCTTACCCTGCTCACTCACCGCACCGATGCGCACCGCGCCATCAAGCACCGCGTACAAACCGCAAGGCGCGTCACCACGCTGAAACAAGCGCTGCCCTGCCGTCAGCCGCCGCTCCCGGGCCGCCGCCAGCAGGCTATCCTGAAAGGATGCCGGCAGATGACTGAACCACTGGCCGCTCATCAACCGTGAACGTATTTGCATAAACACTCCTGGATTGTCGCCTGCCTGACAGAGCGAACCCTGATCCCGAGGGATGATGCGATCAACCCTACCGGAGGAACAACAATGAAAAGCCTCGTCGACCATCTCAGTCAATACGCCGCCTACCACCGTGATCCGCGCAACATCGCCAGCCACTTTATCGGCATTCCGATGATTGTGGTGGCTGTGGCGGTTTTGTTGTCGCGGCCGGAATGGTCGCTTGGCGGCTTGTGGATATCTCCAGCCGTTATCGTGGCGCTGGCCTCGGCGTGGTTTTACCTGAGACTGGAAGTGAAGCTCGGCGTATTGATGACCGCGCTGATGGGCCTGTCGGTCTGGGCCGGGCACGTCTTGGCGCAGCAGAGCACCATGGTCTGGCTGAGCAGCGGCCTGGCGATGTTTGTGGTGGGCTGGGTGATCCAGTTTGTCGGGCATCACTATGAAGGGCGCAAACCGGCGTTTGTCGATGATGTATCGGGGCTGATTGTCGGGCCGTTGTTTGTCGTGGCCGAGTTGGCGTTCATGCTCGGGATGCGGCATGAGTTGAAAGAGCAGATCGAGACGCGGGCGGGGGTTGTGCGAGTTAAACCGAATCGTGCGGCTGTCTAGACCGCATTCGCGAGCAGGCTCGCTCCCACAGGGATTTTGGTTGTTCCGATCGTTCCCACGCTATGCGTGGGAATGCCGCCATGGACGCTCCGCGTCCACTGTGACGCGGAGCGTCACGGGATGCGTTCCCACGCAGAGCGTGGGAACGATCACTTAAAGGCTGGCGACTTTCTGCCAGACCTTGGGTTTGAAGAACAGGGTTTCACCCTTGGCCAAGCCGATCAGGCTGTCGTGGTCTTTCACCACTTCGGCCTCGATCAAATCCGTCTGCCCCTCAACCTTCAGCGTCACCCGCGTGGTCGCGCCCAACGGCCGGATATCGCGCACCTCTGCCGCATGGTGATCCTCCAGCTCATGCCTGGACAACGACACCTCATGCGGACGGAACAGCACGTGATTGTCGTCGCTCAGCAGCAAGCGGTTCGAATCGCCGAGGAAGTGATAAACGAAATCGCTGGCCGGGTTTTCGTAAACGTCGCCCGGTGAACCGATCTGTTCGATCACGCCTTTGTTCATCACCACGATACGGTCAGCGACTTCCATCGCCTCCTCTTGGTCGTGGGTCACGAACACCGACGTCAGGTTGATGTCTTCGTGCAGACGCGCCAACCAGCGGCGCAATTCCTTACGCACCTTGGCATCGAGGGCGCCGAACGGCTCATCCAGCAGCAACACTTTCGGCTCCACCGCCAAGGCGCGGGCCAAAGCGATGCGCTGACGCTGACCACCGGACAACTGCTCCGGATAACGATCCGACAACCAATCCAGCTGCACCATGTTCAGCAGTTCGTGAACCTTGACCGCGATCTGGCTTTCGCTCGGGCGCTGGTTTTTTGGTTTCATCCGCAAGCCGAACGCGACGTTGTCGAACACGGTCATGTGGCGGAACAAGGCGTAGTGCTGGAAGACGAAACCGACGTTGCGATCACGCACGTCGTGACCGGAAACGTCTTCGCCGTGGAAGACGATATTGCCGTTATCCGGGGTTTCCAGACCGGCGATAATCCGCAGCAAGGTGGTCTTGCCGCAGCCCGACGGGCCGAGCAGCGCGACCAGTTCACCGCTGTGAATGTCCAGGCTGATGTTGTCCAGCGCCTTGAACGCATTGAAATTCTTGCTGACGTTACGCACTTCGATCGACATGAATTATTCCTCCGCGGCGCTGGCGCGCA